>JAEXKM010000143.1 GCA_023445705.1 Pseudomonadota bacterium | reverse complement strand
GCTGGGGGAGGTGGATCGCCGAAGGCGAGACGGAGGGGGCCGCCGCAAGGCGGTCTGACCAACCCGCCAGCCCCAAACAAAAACGGCGCTCCAGTCGAAACTGAAGCGCCGCTTGCACCCCCGGCTTTCGCCGGAATGAGCTGAGACTACTCGGCGGCGATCGAGATCGAAGTGGCCAGGCGATCCTTGAAGTTGATCTCCTGGAGATACTTGATCCCTTCCTCGGCGATGTCGTCGCCGACCATCTTGTCGCCTTCGCCCTTCAGCTCCTCGATGTCGACATACATGGCGTAGAAGGCCTTGGTGCGGTCGGTGATGATGCCGGCGTTGAGCAGGGTCTTCACCAGCACCCGGAAGATGTTGGTCTGCTCCTTCATGTTCTCGCGGCGGGTCTCGTCGGTGACCATTTCGGCCATCTCGGCGATCACGCGGTCCGGATCCAGGCCGAACTCCTCATAGAGATCGCGCTGCTGGCTCGGCGACACGAGGTTGAACAGCAGGGTCTGGAAGCAGTGCGCGGCCCAGGTCTCGATGATCTCGTGCTCGGCCTCCGTCAGGTGCGGGATGGTCCGGTCGGCCCAGATCTTCCCGAACTTGTGGTGGAAGGCCTCGTCGGTCATGACGAGCTGCAGCAGCTTCTTCCCCATCGGGTCGCGGATGTTGTTGAAGAAGGTGGCGAAGGCGCCCATGGCCAGGCCTTCGACCAGCATCTGCATGCCGATGATCTTCTTATAGACCTCCGGGCTGCCGATGATGTCGACCAGTAGGGTCTTCAGGGTCGGGCCGCATTCGACCGGGCGGCCCCAGCGGGCCTTGATGTACTTGGCGAAGGCGGTGACGTGGCGCGCTTCTTCGCGGGTCTGGTTGGCGGCGTATTCCTGCGCGCCCTGGTCCTTCAGCACGTGGCAGAGGCTGGCCGACAGATTCAGCGCGCCCTGCTCGCCGTGCAGGATCGACGAGAACGAGCGCAGCGCCGACTGGTTGGCGAACCGCACGCGGGTCTTCCAGTCGGTCAGGTGGTTGGAAACGTAATCCGTCGACAGCGAGATGATCATGTCCTCGGGGAGGAGCATCTCGTTTTCCATGTCGAAGGGCTCGTCGAAGTCGATGTACTTCTTGTCGAGCGGATCCCAGAAGTGGTCGTGGGTGGCCGAGATGATCTTGTCGAACGCCGTGGAGCGCGCGTTGTAGCGGTCCAGTTCCAGCATCGACTCGAAGTCGTCCGGCGCGACGGCGTCGTAGATGATGTCCTTGGTGATGTTGCCGTCGGCGGCCATCGGCTCTTCCTCCTGACAGGGGCGCACGCTGGCGCCTTCGTTTCCTCTTGGGGAAACCGTCTCAAGAGAACGACGATCAGTCAAGAAAAATGACGCCAGCGTCACTTTCGTGAACAAGCGTCAACTATTCCGCGGCCGCCTCGATGGCGTGGATATCGTCGTCGCTGAGGCCGAAGTGGTGGCCGATTTCGTGGACCAGCACGTGCCCGACCAGTTCCGCCAGGGTCACATCCCCGCGCGAGGCCCACTCGTCCAGGATGGCCCGGCGGTAGAGGAACACCCGCGAGGGCGAAGGCGAGGGATCGAACACCGACCGGTCGCTCAGATTGACCCCGTGATAGAGGCCTGTGAGTTCGAACGGATCCTGGATGCCCAGTTCGTCCAGCACGTCGTCCGACGCGAAGTCGTCGACGCGGAACACCACCTCCCCGGCCAGCTTGCGAAAGCCTTCCGGCAGGGCGGCGAACGCAGCCTCGGCCATGACGGCGAGGTCGTCGAGGGAGGGGGCTAGGCCGGCGTAGGGTTCACTCATCAGGCACGACTATGTGGGGGGCCTCCGGCAATCTGGTCTCGAAAAGCCCGATATCAAGGGGCTGCTGAGGTTTCACCGCCCGCAGCGGCTGGCGCGTGTAGGCGCGCAGGGCCTCATGGTCGAGCCCGCCGCGGGTCCGGCGGCGGGCCTGACGGGCCTGTTCGCGACTCTGCGGCCGCTCGGGGACCGGGCCGGCCCGCCAATATGAGATCATCGCCTGCCAGAAGGTTTCGGCCGGCGGCGGCGGGGCCGGCCATCGGCGGCCGCCCTCGAAGGTCGGCTTGACCGGGGCTGGCGCCGCGATCTTGCGACCCCGCGGCGCGACCTGCTCCACGAGGGTCAGGATACGATCCTCCGCAGCCAGGGTGGCCGTCCGCCCCGGCCGGTCGTCCTCGATCCGCCCCGCTAGAGCGTCGAGGGCCGCGTCCCGGGTGGCGTACGGCGGTCCAACCGGCTCGGTGACGAAGGTCACGGCCTCGCCGGCGATCGCACCCGCCTCCCGCTCTCGCGCCGCCCGGCCGCGCGGGGTGCGGAAGGCTTCGTCTGCATTTGCGGCGATGGGATAGAGGACGGCGGTCATGACCTCCTGAT
Organism: Pseudomonadota bacterium; assembly: GCA_023445705.1. GTDB lineage: Bacteria > Pseudomonadota > Alphaproteobacteria > Caulobacterales > Caulobacteraceae > Phenylobacterium. Next base: position 2,672 of record JAEXKM010000143.1, on the reverse strand, counting down.
CATCGCCCAAATGCGCGGACCAAACTATGGTCGCATTCAGATGATTCGCCGTTTTCGGGGCGGCGACGGAGCACCGATGAGCGAGCAAGATCTGATCCTGGGCGCTGCGGCTGGCGCCGTGCTCCTGGCGCTCTGCGCGATGTTCTGGCTGGTGGACCAGCGCCGCCGAAACGAAGCCCGCCTCAACGACCTGCGCCTCCGCATCAAGGAGCTGGAATCCGCCGCCGACGCCTCGCACGCCTCGGTCGAGGCGTTCGATTCCGCCCTGCTTTCGGTGGAGGACGGCCGCGCTTCCCTGACCTCCGGCGAGGAAAGCCTGGCGATCTGCGGCCAGGCGATGGGCGTGGCGTCCAGCGACCCTCAGGCCCTGGTCTCGGCCTTCATGCGGGCCGACCCCGACCACGCCCGGCGACTGCTGGCCCTGTTCGAGCGGGGCGAGGCCTGCGCCTTCGAAGCCCACGGCCCCAAGGGCGTGGTGGCGGTGGAAGGACGCGCCGCCGGGGCCCTGGCCTGGCTGCGGCTCTCAGCGGTGATTGGCCATGACGCCGGCCTGCCGACCGCGCCCCGCTTCGCCGCCTTCCTGGACGGCCGCCCCGCCCCGGCCTGGATCGCCGCCGCCAACGGCAGCCCGCTCTGGGTCAACGCCGCCTGGCTGAAGGCCGCCGGCGCGGCCACGCTGGACGAAGCTCTGGCGCGCGGGGCCTCCTTCGACAAGACCGCCGACAGCCTGGTCGCCGAGGCCTCGAACTTGGGCGCCCGGCGTCAGGCCATCCGCTGGACCGCCCTCGAGGGCCGCCGCCGGGCCTTTCAGCTCACCGCCCAGCCGCTGGAGGGCGGCGGGGTCGGGGTCTGGGCCGACGACGTCACCGAAGCCGAGGAGCTGCGCGAAGGCCTCAAGCGCCACGTCGAAGCGCACGACGAGACGCTCAACCACATCGCCGACGCGGTCGCCATCTTCGGCGAGGGCAAGCGCCTGCTGTTCCACAACACCGCCTTCGCCGAGCTCTGGGGCCTGGAGCCCGCCTGGCTGGTGGAGCGCCCCACCCACGGCGAGGTGCTCGATCGCCTGCGCCAGCGCCGCCGCCTGCCCGAGACGGTCGACTACGCCAAGTGGAAGGCCGCCGAGCTCGATCGCTACGAAGACACCTCCGCCGGCCCCGACGACCTGTGGAGCCTGCCCGACGGCCGCACCCTCAAGGTCGGCCGCCAGCCCCACCCCATGGGCGGGGTGGTCCTGCTGTTCTCCGACATCACCGGCGAGCTGCGCCTGAAGGCCCAGTACAACGCCCAGATCCAGGTCCAGCAGGCGACCCTGGACAAGCTCAACGACGCGGTCGCCGTGTTCGGCTCCGACGGGCGCCTGCGGCTGCACAACGAAGCCTTCGAGCAGTTCTGGAACGTCACCGCCGCGCAACTGGACCTGGCCCACGACTTCGAGGGCGTGGTCGACCTCTGCGTGCCGCGCCTGCACGACATGGGCTTCTGGCGCGAACTGAAGGGGCGGGTCGCCGATCCCGATCCGCAGGCGCGCGCGCCGATCTCGGGCGAGGTGAAGACCTCCGACTCCCGGATCGTGGTCTATCAGAGCCGCCCGCTGCCGGACGGCGCCACCCTGATCGCCTTCGCCGACGTCACCGACGCCCGCAAGCTGGAGAGCGCTCTCGCCGACCGCTCGGCGGCCCTGGCCGAGGCCGAGCGCCTCAAGCGCGACTTCGTCGGCAACGTCTCCTACGAGCTGCGCACCCCGCTCACCACCATCATCGGCTATTCCGAACTGCTGGAACGCTCGGGCGAGAACCTGTCGGAACGCGGCCGAGGCCACGCCGCGGCGGTCCGCACGGCGGCCACCCAGCTCGCGCGCTCCATCGACGACGTGCTGGACATGGCCCAGATCGACGCCGACGAGATGGCGCTGGACCTCGAGGACGTCGACGTCGCCGAACTCCTGGCCAAGGCCGGCGAGCGCTGGACCGCCGAGGCCGAGGCCGCCAAGGTCAAGATCAGGATCGAGCATCCCGCCGATATCGGCCTGCTGCGCGGCGACGTACGCCGCCTGGCCCAGACCCTCGACCACCTGGCCGAGAACGCCCTTCGCCAGACCCCGCCCGAAGGAACCATCACCCTGGCCGCCCGCCGCGGCCTCGGCGAAGTGCAGCTCCAGGTCACCGACACGGGCCGCGGCATCCCCTTCCACGTCCAGGCTCACATCTTCGACCGCTTCATCGGCCGCGAGCGCGGCGGCCCCGGTCTGGGCCTCGCCTTGGTGAAGGCCCTGGTCGAATTGCATGGCGGCTGGGTGGCCCTGGAAAGCGAGCCCGGAGCAGGCGCTACTTTCACGTGTCACCTGCCCGAAGCGGCCCAGGGCGCGGCCGGTCACCCCGAGCTTAGCTTTTGAAAAACCTCTGGAGCTTTTTCGGGGGCTGCCGCGTTTAGGTCACCAGGGGCGCATAGGCTCCCCGCCTGAATGGAAGGTGACCTATAATGACTGACCAGGCTCGCGCGGACGAAATCTTCAAGGCCGAACTGACCGGCCTCATCCCTCAGATGCGGGCCTTCGCCCGGTCACTCTGCCGGGACGCGACCGCTGCCGACGACCTGGCCCAGGACGCCCTGCTGAAGGCCTGGAACAACCGGGCCAGCTATGAGCCGGGCACCAACATGAAGGCCTGGAC
>JAEXKM010000012.1 GCA_023445705.1 Pseudomonadota bacterium | reverse complement strand
GATTTGGACAATCCTGTTTTCACGACCCGTGCCGAACCTGTTGGTGGGGCCCATTCCAAATGCATAGAGTGGCACCGCGCCCAGCCCGATCAGCCGGTAGTAGACATAGTCTGCACGGTCTTTGCTCGTTCTGTAATTGGTCGCTCGCGACCCGGTCGCGTCCGCATAACCACGCACCTCGACCTCATAGCTACGGTAGCTCGCCAGGGTCTGCTGAATCTCGAGAAGCTGCCGCTCCAGATCCGCCGGATCGGCTGGGTCATCGTCCGAGCTGAAGCGCACCCTCCATTCGGTAATCGGTGGAGCGCCTGCATGCGGGGCTGCTGGAGGTTCATTCGGAAGCGAAGCGCGAAGCGCGGTGATCTCGCGCTGCATGCGTTCATCCAACTGGTCGATACGGGCAAGTATGTCGCCGAAATCGGATGGCGCCTCGGGCGCACGATTGAGAAGGCGCTCCAAACGGCGGTCGGTTTCGGCTGCGTCGGCCTTGCGGGCTTGTTCAGCCGTCACAAGGGCCTCCGCGAGCTTGCGTTGCGCCTCTTCGACCTCCGCCGCGTCGAGGGTTTGAGTATAGACCCTGGACATCCGCGACTCTGCATCCGCGTACTGACCTCGATCGATCTCGAACGCGGCGTACTGCCGGCATGCCTTTAGAAGGTCGACCAGTGCGACCAGGTACTGGTCCCGAGCATCACCAGGATTTTGGTTGGAGAAACTGACGCCGAACGGCCCGAGCGCTACGCCACCAGCGCGGGAGGGTGCGAGTTCGCGGCCCAGCTCGTCACAGCGCTGCTTACGGTAGCGCGCTTCGTTCTCGAAGCCCTTCGGCACCGTCGGCGGCAAAGCGCTTGCGCAGGCGGAGGCCAAAAGTGCCGCAGCCACGACCGCCACCGCGTGCCATTTCACGATCATATTGCGCTTAGGACCCTTGCGGCGCGGCGACCGCTGCCGTCCGCTGGCTCTCCACCTTCGGCGGTGCAGCGACCTTCTCGGCCTCCTTCGCCGCTATCTCGGCCGCCTTCGTCACGCACGCGGCCACCGCCGGGTTAACGGTCATCGACGCCGCGCTTTGGCTCGCTGCATAGTTCATCTGGGCGCTGGCGAACTTCCAAACCTCGCTGCGAGCGCGAACGTCATCGCGTGCGAGCCACTCCACGATCGTCCCACGCAAGCGCTGCAGAGACGCCAGAACCGACGGGTTCACCTGCCGTATGGAAGCCTGGACGAGGTTTGTGCAAACCCCCGCCGTAAGGCCGCTAGAGACCTCCGCGCTGACCGAAAAGTTCACGGTCTTCACCCGATCAAAGTTGAATTCCGGGATCGCCGCCAGAAGCGCCGTCTCTTGGCCGGCCAGCGGGGCCGTCCGGGGCTTGCGTGTCGTCAGGTCGTCGCGGATCGCCTTTCGCTGAGCTCCGGACCCTACCTGCCAAAGCTCGAAATCGAAGTACTCATCGATCAGAGCCTCGAATTCCCGTTGCTGGGTCTCGATCTCCTGGAGGCGGGCTGGATCAGTGGCTGCAGCTTCGCGCAGATAGCAGAAAATCTCGTCCGCCGTGGTCGCGTAGGCGCCTTGCGCGACCTCGCCGGCGGCGGAAACGGTGAAGTTCGCCTTAACCACCATAGTCGCCGAGGGCTTGTCGCCCAGAACCTTGGTGACTGCCTGCGAAAGATTTTCTAGCGCTTTGGCCTGGGCTTGCGCCTGGATCGCAGCGCTCGACAGCTCGGCCGCGTAACTCGGCTTGACGCACTTGGCCTGCGCCGTGGTCGCCAACGCGGCTGCCAGTAGGCCGCTCAACCAACAAACATGTCTCATAGGCCCCTCCGGTTGGTCACGTGTAGTCTTCTTTTATGCAGCGAACAGTTGTCAAGGAGTCCGTCCTGGGTTTCGGCGAACAATGGTTGACCCAATCGCCGACTTGAAACAGGCTCAATTTTGAGCTGTGAAATTGCCTTTCGCGCTCGAAGGTGGGGCGCAGGGCGTCGTCGAGGACGAGCCGTGGACAGAAGAGCCTTTATAGCTGGCGTAGGCGCCTTGCCCCTTGCGGCCGAGGCGAGCGCCGAGCCCTCAGGAAATGCAGGCCTCAATAGCCTGATCATCGCTTCAGTAGAGATGCTTCAGAAGGATCGGGCCGGAGGGGGCTATGGCGGTCCCCGGAAGGGCGACCTTTCATACGCCTTCACCCAAGATCTCCACTACGGCGACGCTATCATCGCGCAGTCTCCAACCGGGCCAAAGCGTGACGCGGCCTATCAAAAGTCGACCATGTGCGTGGCGGCTGTGGGAGAGATCGTGATCGAGGCGCTGAACATCTTCGCTCGCCAGCCGGAGAGACAGAAGGATGCGATCGACGTCTATGCTCTGCTGCCGGCCAACAAGTGGCGGGGCGGCACGCTGAAGGATTTACGTCCTTATCTTTGGGTGCAAGAGGATACCGCCGATGTGTTTGGCTACAAGAATGCCGACACTCCCGCTGTAAAATACAACGATGGGCGAGTGCGCCATGCCGTCAGTCGCGGCAGCGCGCACGCGTTTCAGACGTTCAACATGGGCGAGGAGTTGCCGTTCTCGGCGCTGAAGCGCGGGGATTTCATCAACTTGAACCGCGCGAGCGGATCCGGGCATGCCGTAATCTTCTGGGATTACATCGGCCAGAACAACACCCACACGGCGACCTACGCGCCAAATGTTCGCGGGTTCCGATACTTTTCGGCTCAGGGCCCCCGCATTGGCGGCGGCTTCGCGTTTCGCGACGCCTATTTCGGGCCGTCTGCCTATGACGGCCCCTCGGCAGGGGCCACCAAGGATCCTGGTATCATCCTCAAGCAGACAAGCCAGCTGTACCTCAACAGCGGACGTCTCTGGACCCCGCAACATTGGCGCATTCAAGACGCTCTCGATGGCATCCAGAAGAAAGTCTATGCCCGCACATCGGGTTCTGGAGCGACAAGGGGCGCAGAGACGGACCGGATGCTGGATCGCGACCTTGGGCCGCCCGTCGTCCAGTTCATCGACGGTGACGACGTCTGATGGTCCCTCACGTCGCCGCGAAGATATGCCGGCGTCTGGCCGCAGTGGTCGGCTGTTCGGCGATGTTGCTCGTCGGCGGCGCGGCCCAGCCGGAGCCCGATGGCGGGCCAGGGGAGGGGGGCTTGATCCGCAATGCCGAACTGTCCTCCGCTCCGGCCTTCATCGAGGTCGAGGATGGGCTGAAGTTAGTCCTGCCTGAGGAGACGCCGCGGCTGGCGGTGCTGATCGGCAATGGCACCTACGACAAGGCTCCGCCCGATCCGAGCGATCTGGATGCAAGTTATCTCTCACCGCTCGCGAAGCCATGCTCGGACGTTCGCGCCGTCGCAACGCGCTTGGCCGAGATCGGCTGGCGCAAGAACGAAATCTACGTCCTTTGCGAGCAGTCCAACCGGCAAGTGGCTCTGGTCATCTCGCAGCTCGTCTCCGTAGCGCCTCTGGAGGCAGCCAAGCCCCGGCTGATGATGTTGTATCTCGCCGGCCATGGCATGACGGTCAACGGGCGCAACTACTACTTCGGCGTCGACACTCGTATCAATGCCGAGAAGATGACCGACCGGATCATCAAGACCGCCGGCCCGGTCGGCTACAACCTGTTCCCCAACTACCGAGGCGTAGACGTCTATGAGAGCCTGGGCCGGCTTCCGTCTGAGTCCAGGCTCGCTTTCCCGCTGCTGGTTGTGATGGACAGCTGCCGTAACAATCCATTCCTTCGCCACGTCTACGACCGCGTCGATGCCGAGCTGAAGAAGGTCGCGCCAGACAGCAAGGAGGCGGGCTATTGGAATCTGCTGAAGAGCGTGGTGATGACGCCCCGATCGGCGCGCCTCCTGCCGTCAGGGCTCCAGATTCTCTATGCGACCCAGCCCAATAACACCGTGCCGGATGACAACGGCTCCGGCTCGAGTCTGTTGGGCCAGCTCTTTTCAACCCAAGTGAAGCGGGACATGACGATCCGCGATCACTTCGACACGTTTCAGACCTTCGTGGCCAAGGAGAACGAGCGGAGCGCACTACGTGACCAAAATAGGCTCGTGCCTGAAGGCGATCTATATGCGGGCGGCAATTGGTGTTTCTTCGGTTGCGAAAAGCCGGGCGTGGCGCTGGGCCGCAAGCTGGGGGTGCAACTGGCGTCTCTAGATCAGGGCGTGCCGGCCGCAGACGCTTTTCAGGGAAAGAGCCGCGTCGTGTGGCGGCAGGCGTCGATGCAGCGCCCGCGACGCGTTCTCATCGATGTCTCCTGGTGTTCCGGCGACGAGCAGTCCCAGTCCCGTAAGCAATCGGCCCTTACGCTCGCTGAGGGGCTCGCCGACAATCTGAAAGATTCCAATTCCAAATCCGGCGAAGCGCAGGTCTATGCGGTTCGGTTGCGAGAGATCACTCCTGCCGAAAACGCAACGGCTCGTCTGCAACGAAGGATCGACGCGCTTTACGTCGACTACGCTCCGACAGCACCGGACGAGAACGATCTAGCTCGTCGTCTCATCCGGCCCCTGGCGCCGAAGCTGGCCGTTCGCAGCGGCGACAGACCCACGCGCGATTACATCGAAGCCTCCTACTGCGCGGGGGCGTTTAAAGGACCGCGCGCGCCGCGCGTTTACTTCCAGGTACTCGCACCCAGCGACCGTGAGGTCGCCAGTCGGCTCATCAACCTCGTGGATGTGCAGTTTCCTGATGTGTCGGTGGAGCCCGTCGCTGAAACGATGCTGGGCAAGAGGGGACACGACGTCACCCGCTATCCAAAACGGTCTGAAGTTCGCATCGCCGATCCACAGCTTCGGCAGCGGGCCCAGGCGCTCGCCGACCTGCTGTCGCAAAGCACTGGCCAGACCGTTCCTGTGCTTTGCATTCGCAAGTGCATGCAACCGCAGCTCAGCGGCAATATCGAGGTCTGGCTAGGTAGCGACAAGAGCATCTCCGATGCGGTCGCGGCATCCCTCGAGCCGTTCAGTTCTTCACTCCGTAGTCCGCCATAGTTCACGGCCGGACCGAGTCCGAAGCGAAGCGGGAACATCTAAGTCAGTCGGTCCGACTTGCTGGAACGATCTGTCCAAAGTTGAGTGGCACAGAGCGCCGTGCGCAAGTCACTATACGATGCGCCCCTACGCCGAGCCTTAGGCTGTTGAGCTTCGTTGCAAGCTGCGATCACTGATGCGCCGACCCCGGCCGCCACGGCGGGGGATCGGAGTTCAACCGGTGCGTCAGTCAGCAGAAGACACCGTCCTCATCCGCAGCGCGCGCATGCTGCGCACCGCCATGGGCCCAGAGATCGCCGCATGGCTGGATGACCCGTCGGTGGCCGAGGTCATGCTCAATCCGGACGGGCGCCTCTGGATTGATCGTCTGGCTGATGGCCTGGAAGCGACCGAGATCCGCCTCAGTCCAGCGGATGGGGAGCGGATCGTCCGGCTCGTCGCCCATCATGTCGGCGTGGAGGCTCACCCCGGCGCGCCTCGGGTGTCGGCCGAGCTTCCGGAGACCGGCGAGCGGTTCGAAGGGCTGTTGCCGCCGGTTGTGTCGGCGCCGGCGTTTTCCATCCGCAAGGCGGCCTGCGCAGTGTTCGATCTCGGCAGCTATGTCGAGCGCGGGACCATGTCGCCCGCTGAGGGACTGGCGCTGCAGGCCGCGGTGGCCGAGCGCAAGAACATCCTAGTGGTCGGCGGCACGTCGACTGGAAAGACCACCTTGGTCAATGCGCTCCTGGCGGAAGTCGCCAGGACCGGCGAGCGGGTCGTTCTCATTGAGGACACCCGGGAGCTTCAGTGCCGCGCGCCGAACCTGGTGGCGCTGCGGACCAAGGATGGCGTGGCCAGCCTGACCGAGCTTGTCCGCGCCGCCCTAAGGCTACGTCCAGACCGTATTCCAATCGGCGAGGTGCGCGGCGCCGAAGCGCTCGATCTCCTGAAAGCCTGGGGCACGGGCCATCCGGGCGGGATCGGCACCTTGCACGCCGGGTCGGCCATGGGCGCGCTGCGCCGGCTCGAACAACTGACGCTGGAGGCGGTGTCCGTCGTCCCGCGCGCCCTCATCGCCGAGACGATCGATGTGATCGCCGTCCTGGCCGGCCGGGGCGCGCAGCGTCGCCTGGTCGAGCTTGCCACCGTGCAGGGCCTTGGTCCGGACG
>JAEXKM010000402.1 GCA_023445705.1 Pseudomonadota bacterium | reverse complement strand
TCGTAATAGGTCAGAGCCTTGGACAGGCCGTGGCGGATCGCGCCGGCTTGGCCCGAGAGGCCCGAACCGTGAACCGACACGATGATGTCGAACTGGCCGACGCGGTCGGTGACCTGCAGCGGCTGGGCGATCATCATGCGCAGAACCGGACGTGCGAAGTACACTTCCTGGTCACGGCCGTTGATGGTGATCGTGCCCTTGCCCGGCTTGATCCAGACGCGAGCGACAGCGTTCTTCCGCTTGCCGGTGGCGTAGGCGCGGCCCTGAGCGTCGATCTTCGGCTCGGCCGGAGCGACTTGCGGGTTGGACGAGAGGCCTTGCAGGGCCTCGAAACCTTGGGTCTCGGACATCTGTCTTACAGGCTCCGCACGTTCTTGGCGTTCAGCGAAGCGAACGCGATGGTTTCGGGGCTTTGCGCCTCGTGCGGATGCTCGCCGCTGTTGTAGATGCGCAGGTGCGTCATCTGCTTGCGGGCCAGCGGGCTTTCCTTGGGCAGCATGCGCTCAACGGCCTTCTCCAGGATGCGCTCCGGATACTTGCCGCCGAGGATCTTGTCCGCGGTGCGTTCCTTGATGCCGCCCGGATAGCCGGTGTGCCAGTAGTACTTCTTGTCGGTCAGCTTCTTGCCGGTGAACTTCACCTTGTCCGCATTGACCACGACGACATAGTCGCCGCAATCGACGTGCGGGGTGTAATCAGGGCGGTGCTTGCCGCGAAGACGCATGGCGATGAACGAAGCGAGACGGCCGACCACGGCGTTCTCAGCGTCGATCACGATCCACTTCTTCTCGACGTCGGCGGGCTTCAGAGAAGCCGTCGTCTTCATCATGGGAACGGGTCCGTTAAGTTGGCGGGACGGAACAGTCCCGGCGAAGGCGCGGCTAGTACTGGTCCTGGCGGCGTCTGTCAACACCAACTGCGCGCACCCCCACGCAAATCGTTATTTCATAAGGCTTTGCCGTCATAGGTAATATAATACCGCAGTAAATCAGGGGCGTCGAACACGCCAGGCGAACGCCACCGCGAGCGACAGGACGAGCGCCGCCGCCACCTGGTGGGCGACGCCTAGGCCGATCGGCACGGCCAGCATCAACGTCGTCACGCCAAGGAGAGCCTGCAGGAGGATCGCTCCGCCCAGCGCAATGCCGAGCATTTTGGCCTCGAAGGGCAGATAGCTTGAGCGATTGGCCATCCACGCCGCCAGCAACCCGACGACTGTCAGCACATAGGCCACGATCCGGTGGTTGAACTGCACGGCCGCCTGGCTGTGCGCGATGGTGGCCCAGAGCCCGCCCGCGGCGTAGTCGTGCGGAACCAGAGCGCCATTCATGAACGGCCAGTCGTTGTAGACGAGGCCCGCGTCATTGCCGGCTACCAAGGCGCCCAAGAGGATCTGGAAAAAGATCAGGCCGATCAGCACCAAAGAGCCCCTGCTCCACGGGCTGGGGACCGTCTGGCGCGGCGCGCCGGCCCAGGCGTCGAGGGCGGTCCACACCAGCGCGCCCAACAGCGCGAAGGCGAGCCCGAGGTGGGTCGCCAACCGCTCCGGCGCTACGGTCACCCGCTCCGAGAGCCCGCTGGCGACCATCCACCAGCCGACCGCCCCTTGCAGCCCACCCAGGATGAAGAGGCCGATACAGCGGCCCACGAGCCGCCTGGGAAGTTCACGACGGATCAGGAAGTAAGCGAACGGCGCCGCAAAGGCGAACCCCACGAGCCGGCCGAGGAGCCGATGGCTCCATTCCCACCAGTAGATGGTCTTGAACTCGCCAAGGCTCATGCCTCGGTTCACCTGCTGGTACTGGGGTATCTCCTTGTACCGTGCGAACTCGTCGGCCCAGTCCTGGGCGGACATCGGCGGCAAGGCGCCCGTCACCGGCTTCCACTGCGTGATGGAAAGGCCGGAGTCCGTGAGGCGCGTTGCGCCGCCGACGACAACCATCGCCAGCACCAGGGCGGCCACGACGAAAAGCCAGATCGCGACCGGGCGCGACCGGTCTGAACGGAGAAAGGAGGTCATGTCTTACGCGTTGCGGCTCTTTCAGGCGGTTCAACGCGATCCGCTATCGGAGAACGACGCGAAGGTCCATGCCGCGACCGCGGAACCACGGAAGCTTGACCGCATTTGGTTAGCGGGACTCAACCGGAGGGCTTCTTATGCAAGGTGTCGGCTTTATCGGATGGATCATTATCGGCATCGCCGCCGGCTTCGTGGCCGAGAAGGTGATGAAACGCGACCACGGCCTGCTGACCAATCTGCTCGTCGGTGTCGTCGGCGCGCTGCTCGGCGGCTGGATCGCCGGGCTCCTTCACATCGGCTTCGGGGGCTGGATCGGCAGCTTCGTGATCGCGACGCTCGGGGCGATCATCCTCCTGTTCCTGCTCAGCCTGATCAAACGACGCTAGCCCGGCCCTAGTGACGGACGGCGCGCCGGCGCCTATAGGCAAGGCATGAGCGCGCGCGTCCGGAAATTCATTGGTGGAATTGGAATCGTCGTCTTCCTGGTGTTTTACGCCTGGGCCTTGACGATGATCGGCGAAAGGCTGCCCGACCACTGGGCCGCGCAGGTCGCCTTCTATGGAATCGGCGGACTCGCCTGGGGCATACCAATCCTGCCGCTCATCTCATGGATGAACCGGGGAAGGCTCTAAAGCTTTCAAAATGGGGAAATCCGCCGATGGTCGGAGCGACAGGATTCGAACCTGCGACCCCTTGACCCCCAGTCAAGTGCGCTACCAGGCTGCGCCACGCTCCGACATCGGCGAGCGGCCCTTCTAACTGCTTGCGCTCGCCGGGCAAGCTTAAATCTCAAGAAAGCCACAGGAACACGTCGGCAGGTTTGTTCAGGACCTTCTGAGCAAGGCGTCTAGCCGCTGTTTGGCGCCCTCAAGGTCGCTCAGCGCAGTGGTGAGCCGCTCGCGTCCTTCCTCGGTGAGCTTGCGGTCAGTCGGGCCGTGCTGGGCGTCGTCGCCCACATCCGCCGCCAGATCGCCGTCAGCAGCCGCAAGCAGGCGCTTGAGACCCTGGTCCTTATGCAATTTCTGCACGCCCTTGATGGTGTAGCCGGCGTCGTGCAGCAGCACCCTGACGCCACGCAGGATCACGATGTCCTGGGGCCGATAGAAGCGGCGGCCGCCCGCACGCTTCATCGGCCGAATGAAGGAGAACTTTGTCTCCCAGAACCGCAGCACATGCTGCGGCACGTTCAGCTCGTCGGCCGCTTCCGAGATCGTACGAAAGGCGTCCGGGCCCTTGGCCACGAGCGCGCCTTTCTCACTTCTCGAGGGCGCGGTCCACCCGCGCCTTCATGACTTGCGAGGCCCGGAAACCGATCACCCGCCGCGGTTCGATCGCGGCCGGCTCACCAGTCTTTGGGTTGCGCCCCATCCGGGCGCGCTTGGAGCGGACCTGAAACACGCCGAACCCGGACAGCTTCACCTGCTCACCTTTTTCAAGCGCCTGAGCCATCAGCTCCAACGTACGCTCGACCAGTTCGGAGCAGTCCTGCCTCGTCAGACCCACTTCCTCGTGGACCGCCTCGCACAGGTCGGCTCGTGTAACCGTAGCGCCTTTCATGAACGCCCCTACCCCGGAAAAAACACCGATACTCGTTACGTCGACTTTCGGTCATGACTTGATTGTCGCATCAGGTCAAAGACTTCAAGGCGTTCTCCACCCTCGCGCCTTAGGAGCGGCGACGCAAGCGCCGCCTTTCTCTCCTCACAGGCGAACGACGCAAGCGCCCCAGGTCAACCCGCCGCCCATGGCCTCAAGCAGCAGCACCTGACCGGGCTTCACGCGTCCATCGGCGACAGCCTTGGCCCAGGCCAAGGGGATCGACGCGGCCGAGGTATTGGCGTGCTCGGCGACCGTGGAGATCACCTTACCCTCCTCGATGCCGACCCGGCGCGCCACGCCTTCGAGAATTCGCTGATTGGCCTGATGCGGAATGAACCAGTCCACGTCGGCGATTTCGACGCCCGCGTCGGCGGCCGCAGCAAAGATCGCTTCGGAGATGTTCACGACGGCATGACGGAAGACCTGGTTGCCCTGCATCCGTAGGTGGCCGATCTGCCCGGTGGTCGAGACCCCGCCATCGACATAGAGCAGCTCCTGCTTGGTGCCATCGGCGCGCAGCGCAAAGCCCAACAGCCCGCGATCGGCAGTCGTCCCCTCACCTTCCTGCGGTTCCAGCACCACGGCGCCGGCGCCGTCGCCGAACAGCACGCAGGTTCCGCGGTCGGTCCAGTCCATCAAGCGGGTCATCGTCTCGGCGCCGATCACCAGCGCGCACTTGGAGCGCCCGCGGGCGACGAATCCATCGGCCGTGGAAAGCGCATAGACGAAGCCCGAGCACACGGCCTGCACGTCGAAAGCGATGCCGACCGGACATCCGAGCTTGCGCTGAACGATCGTCGCGGTGGCCGGAAAGGTCAGGTCGGGCGTGGTCGTCGCCACGATGATCAGATCGACATCCGCCGGCGTCTTGCCCGCCGCCTCCAGAGCCCGCTTGGCCGCCTCGACGGCCAGATCCGAGACCGGCTGCCCCTCGGCCGCACGATGCCGCTGTCGAATGCCCGTCCGCTCGATGATCCATTCGTCGGACGTATCGACGATCTTGGTCAGGTCGTCGTTCGTGACGATCTCGTCGGGCAGATAGCCTCCGACCCCCGTCACAACACTACGCAGAACTTTGGTCACTCAGGCGGCTCCATCCGCAGCCGACGGCTGCTGTTCGGCGACCGCGGCGGTCAGCCGGGTCATATTCCGTTCGATCTCTGCGGCGAAGTCGCTTTGCGCGAGCTTGGCGGCCATGCGGATCGCAGCGGCGATGTCTCGCGGCGAGGCCCCGCCGTGGCTCTTCACCACCACGCCATTGAGGCCAAGCAAGGGCGCGGCAGCATCGGGACTCAGCTTCTCGCGGAACTTCATCAACCCCGAGCGCGCCAGCAGCGCACCGAGCTTGCCCGTGAGCGAGCCCATCAGGGCGCTGCGCAGCTCACCGCTGATGTAGCGGGCGGCGCCCTCGGCGGTCTTCAGCGCGACATTTCCGGTAAACCCGTCAGTGACGACGACATCGACCTTGTTCTGGAAGAGCTCGTCGCCCTCGACGAAGCCCCGATAGTCGAGTTCGAACTTGCCGCTGCGGAGGATGGCGTTGGCCTGCCGCACCTCCTCGTGGCCCTTCATTTCCTCCGAGCCGACATTGAGCAGTCCGACCGTCGGCTTGGCGATGCCGTGAGCCGCGCGATGGAACGCCTCGCCAAGAATCGCGAACTCGACCAACCGCTCCGCGTCACACTCGACATTGGCGCCGACGTCCAACACCGTCGTCACTCCGCGCACGCCGGGCCATTGGACGACGAGGCACGGACGCTCGACATCGACGCTCATCCGCAGGATTAGCAGCGAAATGGCCATCAAGGCGCCGGTGTTGCCTGCCGAGACGGCGGCGGCGGCCTCGCCGGCCTTCACCGACTCGATCGCCGACCACATGGACGTGCCCTTGCCGCGGCGCAGCGCCTGGGCAGGCTTCTCGTCCATCGCGACCACGCGATCCGAATGGCGTATTTCGACGCGCTCCTTGAGCGCGGCATGCTTGGCGAGTTCGGCGCTGATCGCCGTCTCGTCGCCATGCAGGACGAATCGAAGGCTGGCGGCCTCCGCCGCAGCGAGCGCTATGCCCGGCACGACGACGGGCGGACCGTGGTCGCCGCCCATAGCATCAATGGAAATGACCAGGGGTTTCGTCACGACGCGCGCCACCTCTTACAGCGAAGCGCCGCAAGTCCGCGCCAGGATACTAGCGGGGCGCCTTGATGCAACCTTAGAGCAGATCATGCATCCTTGTCCTTCAAGCTCCGCAGGACCGCGAAAGGAGATTCCTCCTTGGTCTCGGGCTCGTACTCGAATGCGACGCCGGGCTTGCGCGGGAACGGGTCGATCTCAAGGGCCAGGTGCTCCACGAGATAGGCCGCCAGATCGATCTCTTCACCGTCCAGCACGTCCGGCGGATCGGGCGCTTCGAGATCGAACTCGACTTCCGAACCAGGCGATTCGGTAGGTGCGTTCGGACTGCCCGGCGGCACGACCTTCATTTCGATGTCACCGGTCAGCTCAGTCTCGAACGGATCGAGACTGATTCCACAGATCTGTTCGACGCGAGCTTCGAAGCGGCCAACGATCTCCGCTCCGTCCAGCCAAGGCTTCACGGTAAGCTTCGCGCGCAGGACTGGCAGGCTCTCCAGGCCAAGCTTGCGCGCGATCGCGGCGCGAGTCGCCTCGTCGGGGGCGAGCTCGACCCGGACCGGCCCCCGCGACAGCTCCGAAAGGCGAACGACGTGGCGCCAGTCGCTCATGCCTGTCCCCATTCGGCTTGGCCTTCGAGCAGCCGGTCGAGCTTCTGCCCCGCCAGTTCGGCGCGCTTGGCCAGGATGTAGTCCGCCAGCTTGGCCACGTTCTCGCCGCCGCCCTGCGCATAGACGGTGCGGGTGAGAAGCGCATGCAGGTGGTCGACCTGTGGAAGGGCGGCGAAGGCGGCCTCGTAGGACTTCACACGGCCGTAGAAGGCCTCGCCCAGCTTGCGCATCTTCTTGCCCACCGAGAGATCTCCCACGCCCATCTCTCGCAACGCATCGTCCAGTGCGCCCAGATAGGTGTCGAACAGAGCCTGGGAGGTCTCCGAAGCGCGCGAGCCCTGCCCCCGCAGCCGGTCCAGCAGCAGGAAGACGTGGGCGGTGTAGAGTTCGAATCTTCCCTCCACCGTGTCGGGCACGCCGTAGGACTCGTAGAGAGCCGGCGTGCGCGCTTGTGCGACGACCCCAGCATAGAGCTTTTGGCCCATCGCCAAGGTCGTTCGGGGACGGAAGAAGCGGTCAAGGAACATGTCGGCCTCGATTTCGCCGTCAGGCGCAGATACAGGCGGCATTGAACTAAGGGGCCGCGAGCGATAGGTCAAAGCCTCCAAGATTTGAACAGGTCCGGTTCGCACATGTTTCGCCGCGTCGCCTATGTCGCACTCGCCGCCGGTCTGCTGACCTCCGTCGTCGCCTGTGCGCCGATCACCACCTATTCCGGCTTCCAGGCCATCGAGGCCAACCCAAAGGACGTCAAGGTCGGGACCGACACCAAGTCGACCGTCCGGGCGAGCCTGGGCTCGCCCTCCGCCACCTCAACCTTCGACCCGAACGTCTGGTTCTATATCGACCAGGTGAAGCAGCGCGTGGCCTTCCGCCGGCCGGTCATCACTTCGCGCCACGTGGTCGCGGTGACCTTCGACAAAGAGACCGAGGTGGTGAAGGAGGTCGACACCCTGACGCTGAAGGACGGCAAGGTCATCGCCTTCAACGGGCGTGAGACCCCGACTCGCGGTCGCGAGCTGACCATTCTCGAACAGTTGCTCGGAAACGTCGGCCGCGGCGGCATGCTGCCGCCCAGCGACGACGAAGGCGTGCCCGGCAGCCGTCCTGGCGACCGGCGCTAGCCTCCAAAAACAAAGCCCCGGAGATCGCTCTCCGGGGCTTTTTTCTTCTTCAGGCCGCGATCAGGTGGCGGCGCTGTGGGCCAGCACGGCCAGGAGCAGCAGAGCCACGATGTTCGTGATCTTGATCATCGGGTTCACCGCAGGGCCGGCCGTATCCTTGTAGGGGTCGCCGACGGTGTCGCCGGTCACCGCCGCCTTGTGAGCGTCGGAGCCTTTGCCGCCGTGGTGGCCTTCCTCGATCAGCTTCTTGGCGTTGTCCCAGGCCCCGCCGCCTGACGTCATCGAGATCGCGACGAACAGGCCCGTCACGATGACGCCCATCAGCATGGCCCCGAGGCTGGCGAAGGCGTTCACCTTGCCGGCGATCATGTTGATCACGAAGAACAGCACGATCGGCGAGAAGACCGGCAGCAGCGAGGGAACGATCATCTCCTTGATCGCCGCCCGCGTCAGGATGTCCACGGCCCTGCCGTACTCGGGCTTGACCTCGCCGGTCATGATCCCCGGGTTTTCCTTGAACTGCCGCCGGACCTCAGCGACCACGGATTCGGCCGCGCGGCCGACTGCCGTCATGGAGAGCCCGCCGAAGAGGAACGGCAGCAGCCCGCCGATCAGCAGTCCGACGACGACGTAGGGGTTGGATAGGTCGAAGGCGACAGCGCCCAGGCCATCGAAGAAGGACCCCGGCGCAGCGTTCGCGGCGAAGTACTTCAGGTCCTCGGTATAGGCGGCGAAGAGCACCAGCGCGCCCAGGCCGGCGGAGCCGATGGCATAACCCTTGGTGACCGCCTTGGTGGTGTTGCCGACAGCGTCGAGCGCGTCGGTGGTGACACGCACTTCCGGCGGCAGGCCGGCCATTTCCGCGATGCCGCCGGCATTGTCGGTGACCGGGCCGAACGCATCGAGGGCGACGATCACGCCAGCTAGCGAGAGCATGGAGGTCGTTGCGATGGCGATCCCGAACAGGCCCGCCAGACCGTAGGTGACGATGATCCCCGCGACGATGACCAGGGCCGGGGCCGCGGTCGACTCGAGCGACATCGCCAGGCCCTGGATGACGTTGGTCCCGTGCCCAGAGACCGAGGCCTTGGCCACCGATTTCACCGGCCGGAAGCCCGTCCCGGTGTAGTATTCGGTGATGACCACGATCAGCGCCGTCACGACGAGGCCGGTGACGCCGCACCAGAAGAGGCTCATGGCGTCGAAGGTCTTGTCGCCAACGGTGACCGGCCCCGGAACCAGCGAAGTCACGACCCAATAGATGGCTGCGATCGACAGGACCCCGGTGATGATCAGCCCCTGGTACAGCGCGCCCATGATGTTGTTGGACTTGCCCAGGCGGACGCCGAAGGTCCCGATGATCGAGGTCACGATGCAGACGCCGCAGATGGCGAGCGGCAACAGCATCATCGTGTTCACGACGTCCGTGCCGCGGAAGAAGATGGCCGCCAGCACCATGGTCGCCACCGTCGTCACCGCGTAGGTTTCGAAGAGGTCGGCGGCCATGCCGGCGCAGTCGCCAACGTTGTCGCCAACGTTGTCGGCGATCGTGGCGGCGTTCCGGGGGTCGTCCTCGGGAATGCCGGCTTCGACCTTGCCCACCATGTCGCCGCCAACGTCAGCGCCCTTGGTGAAGATGCCGCCGCCGAGACGCGCGAAGATCGAAATCAGCGAGGCGCCGAAGCCCAGCGCCACGAGGGAATCCACCACTTCGCGGCTGGTGTTTTCATGGCCCAGCGGACCGATCAGGAAAGCGTAGTAACCGGCCACGCCAACCAGGGCGAAGCCAGCCACCAGCATCCCGGTGATGGCCCCCGATTGGAAGGCGAGCGACAGGCCCCGGGCCAGCCCCTCGGAGGAGGCCTGCGCAGTTCGGACATTGGCCCGGACCGAGATCAGCATCCCGATGAACCCGGCCGCACCCGAAAGCAGGGCGCCGATAGCAAATCCGACCGCGGCCAAGGGTCCGATCAGGACGGCTGCGAGGATCAAGACGACCACGCCCACGATGGCGATGGCGGTGTACTGACGACGAAGATAAGCCTGCGCGCCTTCTTGGATCGCGTCGGCGATCTCCTGCATGCGCGCATTTCCGGGAGAAGCTCGCAACAATTGCGCCGTTCGGACGATGCCGTAGAGCACCGCCAACAAGCCAGCGGCGATCACCAGCGTAAGCGTAAGACTCATGTTCTAAGCGCCCCTATCGATTGCACGAGACGCCGCTCGCCGCCCACGATTGGACGGTGCTCGACGTCCAGGCCCTGTCGTTTTTCTTCCCAAAGGTAGAGCCGCGTTGGATCGCTGCTCCTTATTAGTGGTCGAGACGTTGCCAGTTGTAACCGAGACGCGCAACGCCCCGTTGACCACGGTTACGTCACGGCGCCTTTGCCGGCGTCAGGGTTGAATCTCGGCTTTCGGCGTCCTCGGGACGCGCCTAGGCAGTCCCAAGCGCTGCTTCGGCGTCTGTGACATCAGGGTGACCGACTTGACGTTCTTGCCG
>JAEXKM010000104.1 GCA_023445705.1 Pseudomonadota bacterium | reverse complement strand
CCTGGGGGCGACCCAGTATGCGGCTTGGTCTCTTGCCTTCGAGCCTAGCCTGGGAAGCGGGTTTCAGTTGGCTCCGAATTGGACGGTTTATGAGCCGTGGCGCGTGCTCATTTGGCGGACGCAGTTTGGAGCGACCGAGCCGAGGACGTTCGCGCGATCAGTATTCGTCGTCCTTTTAGGCGCGGGACTGGGGGGTGCGGCGGCCGCCTTCAGCGAGGGGGGCGGCCGGGCGCGACGTGGCCGCGGATGGGGTGATCTGTCGGACGCGCGGGCGGCCGGCCTGCTGGACAAGAGAGGTTGCGTGCTGGGCCTGCTCAATGGCCGGACGCTAATCACTGCGGATCTGCGCCCGACACTGGTGACCGGCGGCACGCGTTCGGGCAAGGGGCGAGGACATGTGACGCCCACCTTGCTCTGTTGGCCCGCGAGCGCCCTGATCCATGACCCCAAGGGCGAGCTTTGGCGCACGACCGCAGGTTGGCGTTCCACGTTTTCGCATGTTCTCTATTTCAATCCGCGCGACTTGGCCTCGGCGCGTTGGAATCCGCTCCGTGAGATTAGGCCTGGCGCCAGCGAAGTGGCTGAGGTTCAGCGGCTCGTGGCGATCCTTGCCGATCCTGGGGGCGTGCGCGAGGAGGAGACGATCTGGGATAAGTCGGCGGCCGATATCCTAGAAGCGGTGATCCTGCACGTTCTCTATACCGAGCCCGATGAGCACAAAACCTTGGCCAAGGTGCGCGAGTTGCTTGCCGATCTCGATGCCCTCGCCGAAGTCATGCTCGGGACGTTGCACTGCGTGGGCGCCGATGGCCAGGCGCGCACTCACCCCTTCATTCGGACTGCGGCGCAAGGATATGCGTCCATGCACGACCGCTTCCGAACCTCGGTTCAGGGCACTGCGCGGTCCTATTTGAAATGGCTGGCTGGAGAGGACGTAGAGCGAGCGCTCTCGGCGTCTGATTTTTCCATCGGAGATCTGATGTGCGCGGCTTGGCCGGTAAGCCTCTATGTGCAAGTGGCTCCAGCCGATGTCGCCACTTTACGGCCTCTGGTGCGTCTCCTTTTCTACGTCGCGGCGCAGTCGCTCACCGCCCATGAGACATCTGATGCGGCCGGGCGCGCCAAGCGCCACAAACTCCTTCTGATGATGGACGAATTTCCGCTGTTGGGGCGCCTTCAGTTCTTCGAAAAGAGCCTTCGCTTGATGAGCGGCTACGGGGTGAAGGCGATGTTGGTGGCCCAGAGCCTCAATGACATCGTCGAAACCTATGGGCCGCACAATTCGATCTTAGACAACTGTCACGTCTACACCACGTTCAGCGTGCTCGACCCGCTTACTCAGGAAAAGGTTTCCAGGCTGACGGGTTTGACGACCCGCTGGCGCACCACCCATAGCGGTCCTGTCTCGCTGTCGTCTGCTCGTCGTTCGATCTCCCGCGGCGAGGCTGAACAGGCTTTGATGGACCCCGGCGAGATCCGGGCCTTGAGCGAAAATCAGCAGCTGGTTTTCGTGGCCGGGCAGCGACCCTTACGCACGCAAAAGCTTCGCTACGACCAGCACGGCCTGTTTAAGCGTCGGGCCGCTATGGCGCCGCCAGATCAGGCGGCGGGAATTGATGGGCCTGGCGCGCTTCCCAACCCCTGGGCCGGCCGCAGGTCGCTGGGAGAAGCGCAAATGCGCGCGTTCTCTTCGGGCGAGCGGCCTTTGTCAGGCGAGAGCAGGTGCGGGACGCGGGCGTATGGGTCCATGGCCAGCGAGTTGGCCGCCGAGGAAGCATTGTTGGATCATCTGCAGGGACGGCAACATGACTAAAAACGCAGACCGGAGAGGCGCGCGCGTTCAGGTTTATCTCGACAATCCCAAGCTGTTGGCGGCCCTGAAACGCTCAGCGCGCAGAGAGCGCGTCTCGCTCAGCCGCGCGGCTGCGAAAGCCATCCAATACGGCCTTCTGCCGCCCGAGGCGGCGGGGGAGATTGATCGAGAGGAATTGGCGAGAGCTCTGGGCGCCCATGCGCGGCGAACCACGCGGGACTTCGCCATTGTGCAGGAACTGGTCGTCGAGTTGGCCCGCGCGCTCTTCCTGCGCCTGCCAGACACGCCGCGAGATGATGACCCCCTCATTCAGGCGGCTGCGCAGGTGCGGATCGAGCGCATGTTGAACGCTGCGGCAGGCAAGATCATCGCAGGGGGATCCTTAAATTCCTTCCGGACAGAACCGCTCTGCTCGAGTCTTGAGGGGGGCGTTGAGCCAGCCTCCTTAGAGGCTGCGCCTTAGTGGAGGGGCCGCAGGAGAGCGGGGTTCACGCCCGTATGCGCGAGGCGCTTAACGAGGCGTTGGGCGAGGCGATCTTGGGCGCGCTGGCGCAGTCCGACGTCGTCGAGATTCTCGCCAACCCTGATGGGAGGGTCATTGTTGACGTGTTGGGTCACGGCCGAAGCGATCTTGGCGTGCGCCTGGCCCCAGGTGCACGCGAGCGGGTCATCCGCCTGGTGGCGGGGCATGTGGGAGAACAGATCACACCCAGTGCGCCTAGGCTTTCTGGCGTGCTTCCCGATGGTGAACGCTTCCAGGCGTTCCTGCCCCCAATCTGCATCCAGCCTGCGTTTTCCATTCGTAAGCGGTCAGCGGTGATCTGGACGCTGGAGGACTATGTGGAAGCCCAGGCCATGACCTTGGGCCAAGCAAAGGGGCTACGTCAGGCTGTTCGCACGCGCAGGAATATCCTTATCTCCGGCGGAGCTGGCTCGGGGAAGACAACCTTGGCCAATGCGTTGCTTGCCGAACCTGCGTTTGTCGGTGATCGGGTTTTTCTCATTGAAGACGTTCGTGAGCTTCAGTGCTCGGCCTGGGATCAAGTCGCTGTGCTTGCCGCCCGCTCGCCCGGGGCGGTCGCTGTGGTGGATCTGGTGCGTGATGGTTTGCGCATGCGGCCAGATCGTATTGTCGTGGGGGAGCTTCGAGACGGAGCCGCTGCGCTTGAGACCTTGAAGGCGTGGAACACCGGTCATCCTGGAGGGCTGGCGACGATCCACGCCAACTCCGCGGCCGACACGCTCGCTCGCCTGGAAGACCTCTTGATGGAAGTGATGGCCAGTCCGCCCCAGCCGATCATAGCCCGAGCCGTTGACGTCATCGTTCACATCGCCAGAAGCGCCGATGGGCGTCGGGTCACCATAGTAGATTGCGCGGACGCCGAGAGGCGCCACTGAGGCGCGATCGGTTTGGCGCTGGATCGACATTTGTTAGGCTAATGCAAATTGGCCGTAGACGGGGATCGCTGTGCATTGCTGGCTGGGCCTGGGGCTTACAGCTGGACTTTTGGGGGCGCCGCTGGCGAGCGCTGCGAGCCCGTTTGTCCAAAACGTCTATGTTCTTACAGTCAAAGGAGGCGGTCTCGGCGTCATCGAGCATGAAGTCATAGTATTTTCGAAGATCGTCCAAGCGCAGGTGCAGCCCCCTCTTTGGATCGCCGAGCGCCGCCGCAACAATCGCAAGTTCTCGGATACTACATCCGATCACCAGTGGATCGACGGGCGCACCTGCCCGGCGTTAGGGCCGTCGCTGGACAGTATCAGCTCCCTCCCGGCGATGAAGTTTGGAGCCCCAGGAGAAGATCAGCCGACTGGCCTAGCTTTCGATGTCCCGCTAACGACGCTCCGCGGGCCCCCTGCGGTGCAAAGTGGGCAAGCAATTGGTCCTTCTCGCGCGGAGTTTATCGGCCCGCTCGCAGATTAGGCCTGGCGGATTCGGGAACGACTCGCAGATTGCTGGCGCAACGCTCCGGTGCAGGTCCACGGCGTAGACATTGAGCCGAGGTTGGCCACCTCGGCCGATGCCGAGCAATTCATGAAGTAGCATCCCGGCCGCGTGGTCGACTCGCTGAGCGATAGCGCGCAGCAGCCTAATCCCGCCGTCCGATCACGAGGAAGGTCAGGGCCAGGGCTCCAATTGCTGTGAGGCCTCTGGGCAGGGCGAGCCCCACAGACCAAAGCCACGGCGAGAACGACCATGCTGCGAAACTTGCGATGGCCGCCAACGCAAGGGTGAGCCAGCCTCGGGCTGAGCCAAGACCTTTGAGGCACGCAACGGCAAGACCGCCGCCACCGATAAGAAGCAGAAAGGCGCTTAGAATGAGGACCACAATCCCCATAATGGCCGCGCCTTCTTTCATGTTCTCAAGCGCGTAAGCCCCGCCTGCAAACAGAATGACGCCGATAAGCAAGATGATGGCGCAGGGGCGGGCGCCAAAATCGATGCTGCCGCCCCCGGCCGCCGCGCGGCCCTGCTCCTGACTGTCGATGAACGGCTGCGCCGCAGATTCGGCGGCGTTCGTCGGCGGCCCCTGCCGCCACGAGCTCCGCCCTGCGGTTATTCGCCGGTTGAAGTCATCCAACCGATCACCCATTGGCTCGCCCCTTAGAGTTTCGGCGTAACGCCCTGTCCTTGTCGCTTCTGGATCGCCGCGCTCTCAAGTTGCTTGACCCACTGCGCCGATTGCCGCTCCTTGGCCACCATCCCCCCCTGATCGACAAGCCAGACATAGAACTCGGAGATTGGAAAGGCCGCATCATTTGCTGGTCCGCCCCAGGTGTAGCGAAGGACCCGTCCGCAACGCGCAACGTCGAGGGACGCGCCCATTGCGCGGCGCAGGTTGGGATTTTGCTGTCGCGCCAGCC
Organism: Pseudomonadota bacterium; assembly: GCA_023445705.1. Lineage (GTDB taxonomy): Bacteria > Pseudomonadota > Alphaproteobacteria > Caulobacterales > Caulobacteraceae > Phenylobacterium. The sequence goes on along the minus strand of JAEXKM010000104.1, from coordinate 11,584 downwards.
CTTCAAGGACACTGGCGGCGTTTGGCGGCAGCAACGTCTCGTTGCCGCCATCGACAGCGATCTTGCCAGAACCATTCGTGCTCACGGCGCAGTCGGGTTTGCCTTGCTCGCTCCACTGCCCGATGTTTGTCCCTCGGCTCGGATCATAGTGGAACTGAGCTGGACCATATTTGGCGGTTAAGGCAGCTACGAACTGCGAGCGAGTGGGCGGATTGGGGTTGCCTTGCGCGTAGCGAAAAATCGCATAGACACGCGGTTCTGCCGGCGGGCTCGCAAACCATATCCGAAACCTCGAACCTCCCGCGCGAAACTCGAGCTCACTTAGAAAGTCCGGCGTTTGAAGGCCTCTGACGCCGTCCGAGTAGGAATAGTGCGACATGCGCCTGCTCGCCACCTGAGCATTGGGATCAAAAGCCTTGAGGGCCCTGGTGACTTCGCCCTCGGTCATCCCGATCGAAATTCCAGCCACGTCCATCTTGTCGGCCGAAATCGTCTGGGCGTGTGCTGACGTGGAGGCGCCGAAGATGGCGCTCAAAAGCAGGAGTTTCCTCGCCGCTCGCATGATGGCCCCTTTTAATGCTTGGTGTTTGACCTCAGGCGCCCTGAAGCATCTTGGCGGCCTGAGCGTAATTGTGGGCTTGGTAGAGCGTGTAGCCGCCAACCCCGATGAAGAAGACGCCCACGAAGATGAAGAGCAGCGGTATCCCCACCGCCGCCATCAAGCCCCCCATGACATAGCCAGGCATCGCCGGGGTGGCGTAGACCGCGCGGGTGCGGTTGTTGCGCATGGCGAGCGCTTGAAACGTGCCGTTCTTAACGCGCCCAGCAAGCGTCACCTCTTCGCCGTCCTGCACGTCTGGCATGTCGGGAAGCTTGATCTGAACGGACTGGTCATTGACCCGGAAGGCCAGCGCATGCCCGGTTCGGACCGACCCTCCATTCTTGCCGATATGCCCTTCAGTGACGGAGGCGTGGCGAATGCCAGATACAATGCCTGATAGAGTTGTGAGGGACAAAGATCATCCTTTCGAAATAGGGGAGGGGGCTTTCAGGAGAGCAGTAGGGGCGATGCAAGATGCGATCGCCCGGCGCTGGCTTAGCTGCAATGATCTGTGTAGACCGCACGCTCTTGCGGCGTCAGCGGCTCCAAGCGCGCTTCCAGGGACAGGTTGAAGCCTTCCCAAGGAGAGGCCGCGCCACGAGGCTGAGCAATCCACAGAAGAGCTGCTCGCTTGTCATTTCCGCTCAGCCTGTACCAGGTTGGCGCGCGCAGGTTCTTGTTGACGCCGCACCGGGCGGTCGTGACCGTAAGGCCAGAATCCCGCAACGCCGCAAGCACCGTCTCCTCGCCGAGCGGTTGGCCCTCGTTCTTGAAATAGTGGTTGAAAACCATGGTGCGCGACCCTGCGGCCATGATCTTCAACGGCCCAGCGCCGGTGGTCACCGTACCGTTGCGCCGGAAAAACTGGCCGCCGGCCAAGGGTTTGTCCAGCATCTCAGGTGGCAGCGCCGCCCAGGTGACGTTCGGAGCCTTCTCAATGAACCGCCAGTCGTAATAGCTCTCCTCGGGAGCCGCAGCCGGCTGCATCAGGGCGTTGACGACTGACGCAAAGCGGGCGGCGGGCGTACGGGCGATGGTTGTGGACGCCTGGGGCGGGGCCGCTGCGGCGGCCCGCGGGGCGGTTGCGGCTCCACAAAGGCGGAAGGTTTTAGCCTGCACGATGCTGGTGAGCGGGCCGTCTAGGGGCGGAGGGCGCTCAGTCCCCGACCCGGTGCGCTCGGCAGTCAGGGTTCCACGACGTTCATCGGCGTTGAAGGTGAGAATGACCGGTTGATTGTCGTCGCCCCAGCGATCCTTGCCGCCATATTTGACGAGGGCCCAGAGCTGTATGCCGCTGTAGCTTGCGCCGCCTGCCCAAGTGTAGCTGACGTTGATCGGTAGAGAGTTGCGCCTTCCAGCGGCGGTGTCGAGGTGAACCCCGGCCTTGTCCACATTAATGCGTGGTTGCTTTTCGCAGTCGCCGTTTGGCGCGTAGCTGCCGTACACGTCCGGAGAAAGTGAAAGTTCAGTCGCCGCAGCTGACGTAGACACAAGTATTGCGGCGAGAAACGCCACATGTGAAGCCGTTCGCATCCGCCCCGCCCTATTTCCTGAGCCCGTTACTCCACTGCTTCCATGGTTAACATGAACGGCACCTGAAGGGCGTAACAGGTTCTTGAAATCGGGGCGGTCAATGTTAGCGCGATCACCAAGCGGGCGTTCTGCGCCTCTTCAAAGCGGAAGTGAACGCTTGGCGGCCGCCGAAGCGCGAAAAACGCCTGCCGCTGGCCTAGCGCACGGGGGCTCTGGCGTCTCTCCAAGCATGTGATTGGTGATTGCGCGGCTGGCGCCGACCGCTCGCGCTTGTCTGCGCGTAGTGATGATGGGCGCATCTGCGCGACCTGAGCGATCTGCGCCCATTTTCGCCGCCACGCATGTGACGTGCGCGCGATTTGCACGTGAGTTGCGCGCGGGTCAACATAAAGTCGATATGAGTTTATTTTGAGTGGTACGTAGGTTGAATTGGCGTTGTATGTAAGTCGATTGTAAGTATTAGTAACTATTGATGATAATTTCTATTGACAATTTTCTCTGAATAATTCGCCTTTATGGCGTCGAGCTTGGCTGCTCGCCGTATGGAGGTGCTGACATGCGCAGAATGGTTTCGTGCGTTCAGAGAGGTGCGATCGCCCCGTTGGGACCATTGGCGTTGCTGCTGGCTGGTCCGGCCCTGGCCGGTGGAACGGGGATGCCCTGGGAAGGGCCCATGCAGCAGATCGTTGAATCGGTGACCGGTCCGGTAGTGCAAGCTGGAGCGGTGATCGCCGTGGCCATCTTCGGCGTGGGGATCGCCATGAGTGAAACCGGCTCAGGCATCCGCCGCGGGCTGGGAATCCTATTGGGACTTTCCATCGCATTCGCAGCATCGACCTTCTTCCTGGACTTCTTCGGGTTCGCCGGCGGCATGGAGGTCGGCTGATGGGCGCCCAGGCTGATCAAGGTTCGGAGGCCTGGGAGCTTCCGGTCGCGCACGCGCTCACCGAGCCGGTGGAGATGGCCGGAATGCCCCGCGACTATGCGATCCTTATGGGGACCATCGCGGTGATTGTCGGTCTAGCCCTGCGGATATGGTGGCTTGGGCTTCTATGGTGGGTGCTCGCCCATGCGCTGGGCGTTTTTTTCGCCCGTGCCGACAAGCGATTTTTCGATGTCTTGCGGCGACATCTGGGCCGACCGGCCCACATGGACGGTTGACGCGCCGTGCGCTTCCTCGACGAGTTTCGACGCCGGCCGGCTTGTCTTGCAGACCATGTTCCCTGGGCGGTTTTGGCTGCGCCTGGAGTCGTCCTCAATAAGGATGGCTCATTTCTCGCTGCGCTCCGTTTCCGCGGGCCAGATCTGGAATCCTCAACCGAAGATGAGCTGCTCGCCGTTCGTGCGCGGCTGAACAACGCGCTCAAGCGCCTGGGCACCGGATGGTGTCTGCATGTCGAGGCCCGCCGCCGCGCTGCAGATCCCTACGTGCCGATGGAGTGCGCCGCGCTGGCCCCTGCGTTGGTCGACGCAGAACGTCAGGCCCTCTTCACCGACGCTGAGCCTGCCTTCGAAACCGACTTCACAATGGCGCTGACGTGGTTGCCTCCGGGCGACGAGACACGCTGGCTGGAGCGGGCGCTGTTCGCTGGCTTGGGGAAGGCCGAAGGTGAATGGCGCACGGCGCTGGCGCGCTTCATCGGCGAAGTCCAGGTTGTCGTCGATCTCTTGGGGCAAGCGCTCTTGGAAGCGCGGCTGTTGTCCGACGAAGAACTCCTCAGTTGGCTTGGCGCGTGCGTCTGTGGGCAGGCGCCCATCGTGAGGCCAGATCTTGCGCCGGCGTTCCTCGATTCAGTCCTCGCACAGGAACCGCTCCAGGGCGGGCTTGAGCCCAAGCTTGGCGACAAATGGTTGAACATCGTTTCGATCCGCGCCTTGCCGGCGGCCACGCGGCCGGGGCTTCTCGATGCGCTTTCGGCGCTTCCGTTCGAGCATCGCTGGAGCGCCCGCTGGATCGGCCTCGACAAGCTCGAGGCTGAGCGTGAGGTGACGCGGCTGCGCAAGCGGTGGTTCGCCAAGCGCAAGGGCCTTTCGGTCCTTTTGCGCGAGGCGGTCACCAAGGAGGAGGTCCCCCTTTTCGATACCGATGCGGCGGTGAAGGTCGAGGAGTGCGACGGAGTGTTGGCCGCGCTGGGCTCGGAGGCGTGCGCCTATGGCTACTTCACTTTGACGGTGACCATACTCGATAAGGACCGCGCGCGCGGAGCGGAAAAAGCCCGCGCAGCGGTCGCTGCGCTCAACGGCCAGGGGCTCGTGGCCAAGGTCGAGGACGTCAACGCCGTTGAGGCTTGGTTGGGCTCCATACCGGGCGAGCCTTACGCCGATGTCAGGCGACCCATGGTGTCGACGCTCAACCTGGCGGACCTATTGCCCGTCTCGGCCGTCTGGGCAGGTCCTGCCAGCGACCCTTGCCTGGGCGGCCCGCCTCTGGCGATCGCCAGAACGACCGGCGCAACCCCGTTTCGTCTGGCGCTGCATGTCGGCGATGTGGGCCACGCCATGGTCGTGGGGCCGACCGGCTCGGGCAAGAGCGCGTTGCTGGCGTTCCTGGCCCTGCAATGGTTTCGCTATCCCAGCGCGAGGGTGATCTTTCTGGATAAGGGCCGCAGCGCGCGCGCGGCCACGCTTGCCGCTGGCGGGGTCTGGCGAGGGCTCAATGCGGGGGAGAATTTCGCGCTCCAACCGCTTGCGAACATCGATGAGCTCGACGAACGGAGTTGGGCTGCCGAGTGGATCATCGAAGCGGTCCGAGCTGCGGGGGTGGAGGCCGACCCGCGCCTGCGCGCCGAAATCTGGGCCACGCTCAACGTCTTGGCGCAGTCCCCGCGCGCGCAGCGCACGTTGACGCTCTTTTGCGGGCTTGTCCAAAGCCGGTCCGTTGCGGCTGCTCTGGAGCCGCTCACCCTCGGAGGCGCCCATGGTCACCTGCTGGACGGTGGCGGGGATGATTTTTCCGAGAGCTGCTTTGACACGTTTGAGCTTGAGAGCGTCATGGCTGTCCGCTCGATACGCGGGCCAATGCTCCAGGCCCTTTTCCATCGCCTGGAGCAGGGGTTCGACGGGCGCCCGACGCTTCTTGTTTTGGACGAGGCCTGGCTTTTCCTCGACGACACGGTGTTCGCAACCAAAATACGCGAGTGGCTAAAGACGCTGCGCAAGAAGCGGGTCGCAGTTGTCTTCGCGACGCAGGGCTTGGAAGACATTGCGGCCTCTTCGATCGCCGCCAGTCTGATCGAATCCTGTCCGACCCAAATTTTTCTTCCCAATCCGCGGGCGCTTGAGCCCAGCAGCGCTGAGCACTATCGCGCCTTTGGCCTTAACCAGCGTCAGCTCGAGCTCATCGCCCGATCGACCCCTAAGCGATCCTACTACTGGCGCCAGCCGGGCGGTCGGCGCCTTTTCGATCTCAGACTCTCAGGGGTGGGACTGGCGCTGTGCGCAGCGTCGAGCCCGGAAGATCAGACCCTCATTGACACTGCGCTTCGCCAGAGCGGCCAGGCCGGCTTTCTGCGCGTGTTCCTCAAAGCAAAGGGACTGCACCATGTGGATCAGCTCTTCGATGCGTTCGATCAGCCGCGGGCGAGCTAGGCTTTGCGCCGCATCCCTGGTCATGGCCGCCGCGATAGGCGCCAGCGCTGAGCCGGCCTTGGGGCAGCAGATCGTGTTCGATCCCAAGAACCATTTGGAAAACGCGTTGCAGGCGGCTCGGCAGTTGGAGAGTCTGGCCAACGAGGCCCAGATCCTCGCCAACCAAGCCCGCGACCTGGCCGCCTCGCCCTACAGCCATCTTGCCGCCACCAGTCAGACGCTGACCAGCATGGGCGAGCTTGTCGCCTCAGCTAAGGGGCTGGCCGCCGACGTCGAAGGGCTGCAGGACGATTTCGAGCAGGTCTATCCGGTGTTAGTGGAGGGCCTCGATCCGAAATCCGGACTGAAGCTGCAGCAAGAACGCAACGCCAAGGCCAGGGCCACAGCCCAGGATCTGGCGCGCACCGCCGCCACTTTGGAGAAGTGGGCCAAGGCCCGTCCTGGCCGTCTGCAGGGGGCGCTGGCCGCTAGCCAATCGGCGGGCGGACAGACGGCCGCCATTCAGTCCTCGGCCCAAATCCTCGCGGTGCTTTCGGAGGACCTGAGCTCGCTTCGGGTGATGCTGGGCGCGCAATCTCGCTTGATGGCGCAGGAGGTTGCGAGGCGAGCGGCAGATCAGGCCGCCGGCGCTCAGGCGCGCAGGCGGCTTTGGGCCAATGAGGGCGTCACCCCGCCCAATCCGGACTTCGATCCCCTGCCGCATGCGAAGAAGTGGTGAGCCATGGCTGCGAGCGCGGAAACTGCGAACGACTTGATGGTGGTGTTTTCCAACACCATCACCGCTGGGTTCGATGCGCTGAGCAACGCCGTGAATGGCGTGTTTGGTCTGATGATCGTCCTGGTCGTGGCGCTCACAGGTCTCCAGTGGGGGCTCTCCTCCAACCGCGAGGTGTTGGCGAGCGGCTTTGGCAAGGTCCTGCTGATCGGCTTCTTCGCCTATCTCATCAATGATTGGCAGGGGCTCTCGCAGACCCTCTGGAATGGCTTCGTCGAGCTTGGCCTAACAGCCGGCGGCGGCGGGCTCAGCCGGGCCGACTTCCTCAATCCCGGCGCCGTTCTCCAGCAAGGCTGGGAGATCGTGAAGGCGCTCGGCGAGGCGCCGGCGCCGGTCGAGAACCCGCTCGACGTGGCGGGCAATCTCACCGACGCGCTGATCCTGGGCCTGGCCATGATCGGCATCATGCTCGCCTTTGCGGTGCTTGCTCTGCAGATCATCGTGACCTTGCTCGAGTTCAAGATCGTAACCTTGGGCGGGTTTATTCTCCTGCCCTTTGGAATCTGGTCCAAGAGCGCCTTCCTGGCTGAGCGCCCATTGGGCTTTGTCGCCTCGTCGGGATTGAAGGTGCTGGCGCTGGCTATTGTAGTCTCCGGCGCGCGATCGATCTTCGATCAGCTGCAGCCCACGGAGAACCCGGACCTCTACGAGGCCCTGGCGATCTTGGCCGCATCGATGCTACTGGCGATGCTTGCGTTCTTTATCCCAAGCCTTGCGGCGGCGCTGGTGACGGGAGGCCCGGCGCTCGGGGCCGGCGCTGGCCTAACAGGCGCGCTGGCCACGGTTGGGGGCGGGGCGGTGGCCGTGTCTGGAATGGCCCGCCTAGGCTCGAGCGCTGCGCAAATACTTCAAGGCGCCCGCTCAGCGGCGGCTGCTAACCCTGGCGGACCACCCACTCGTCCGCCGGCCGGGCCGCCTGCGGGTCCACAAGGGACTGGACCTCAAGGCGGATCTCCCGGTCCTGGCGGCGCCCCTGCCAGCGAACGGATCGCGCCAAACCAGCAGGACCTGCGCGGCCCGGGCCCTGGCGGCCCAGCTACGCCCGGTGGGAACGATGGCCAGGGCTCTGGCGGGCGTTTGGCAAATCCACGTCGCAACGCTGCTCTTCAGGCCTTCTTTACAGCGAACGCTGGTCGTTCGCTGCTTCCAGCGGGAGAGACAAGCGGGACCTTGGCGCCGAATCTGAAGTCGGAGGAGCCCTAAGACATGCATCCCTTTTTCCGCTCCAAACGAGCTATGAGCGCGCGGCCGATCGCTACGCCCTACCAGCGCGCGGGCCAAGTCTGGGACGAGCGCATGGGGCTTAGCTTGGCGCATGCTCGAAACTGGCGACGCATGGCCTTCGCCAACATGGCGCTTGCAGCGTTCCTGGGGGCGGGCTGGTGGATGCAGAGCCGCCAAGCCGTTGTAAAGCCGTTCGTCGTCGAAGTCTCCGAATGGGGCCAGACACAGAAGATCACCGCGATTGACGGTCGCTATGAGCCGACCTCGGCTCAAGTCAGTCACGCGCTCGCGACATGGATCGATCAGGTTCGCTCCAAGTCGACCGACGCGGTGGTGATCCGTGAGAACTGGCTTGCGGCCTATGACCTCCTGACGCCCAAGGCGGCGAGTTTTCTAAATAGCTGGGCCAGCAGCCATGATCCGTTCGCCGACGTCGGACGCGAAGCGATCAGCGTGCAGGTCCTCAACGTGGTGCGCAGAACCGAGCGCAGCTTCGACATCCAATGGAAGGAAACGCGCTTCGTTGGCGGCCAACAGGTCAGCCAAGAGCGCTGGCGCGCCATGATCAGCATCAAGTTGGCCCCGCCCAGAACCGAAGCCGAATTGATGAAGAACCCTTTGGGCATACGTATCGAGGATGTCTCATGGACGCTCGACGCTTCCTGACTCTTTGCGCCGCGGCTTTGGGGGGCGCGCCAGCGACCTCCAGTGCGGCCGCAAGCATGGCGCCCATTCCCAACCCGCCTTCGGCCAGTTCTGGGCGCGCGGCTGGCCGAGGTTTGGAACTTGAGACGCCCACTGGCCGCGCTGCCATCGCCGCGGCCAATCTCCGTGCTCTGCAAAGCTCAAGCGCGGCTGATTTTAAGGGTGGGGTCCAGGTTTTCGCCTATCGTCCCGGCCACATCTACGAGGTCTGGACCGCGCCCTTGCGCGTGACGACGCTCGCCCTGGCGCCTGGTGAGAACATTATCGCCATGGCCGCCGGAGACACGGTGCGCTGGCAAATCGGTCAAACCACCTCGGGTGCGGGCGAGACCGAGCGTGCGCACGTGATGATCAAGCCTATGGAGCGGGGTCTCGAAACCAACCTCGTGCTCACGACCAGTGCGCGCGTCTATCTTCTTCAGCTGAAGAGCGGCGCGCCCGACACCTTCAACGCGGCGCTGACGTGGGAGCCAGGGGAGGCGCCTTCGCCCAGAACGCCTTTGCCCAGCACGTCAGCCCCCAACACGTCAGCCCCCAACACGTCGGAGCGCAGCGCGGCTGGGAGCGGCACGGTTCAGCCCACCGGCCGGCTGCATATGCGGTTTGACATCGAGGCAGGCCGCCGCCCGCCGCCCTGGACGCCAACGATGGTGACGAGCGATGGCGTGCGGACGTTTTTGCGCTTTGCCCCGTCGCTTGCGTCCCAGGAAGCGCCGGCCTTGTTCGCAGTGGGGGCTGATGGCGAGCGCCAACTGGTCAACTACCGTCAGCAAGGCGAGCTCTGGGTCGTTGATCGGGTGCTGGACCGGGCTGAGCTGCGCCTGGGGGAGGGCCGCTCGCAGGTCGTCAAGATCATGCGCAGGGCGGATCGATCATGAGCATGGACGTTGACGCCGAGGCAGGTGAGTCCGCGCCGCGCGGCAAGGCGCCGATGCCCCCACTGGAGGTCCGCGCGCCGCGGCCCGCAGTTGTGCGCGTGCGCAAGGGCCTCGTGATCGCCGCCGGCGTTGTCAGCGCTGCGGTCGTCTCCGGGGCGCTCGGCTGGGCGTTTATCATCGAGCCGGATCTACGTGCGCGGGCACGCCAGGACGCTGGCCAGCCCGTCGAGGAAGGGCCGGGACGCGTACGTCCAAACCCGCAAATCGCCGAACGGCCGGCCAACTATGGTGACTTACGCCAGAGCGCTCAGAGGCTTCCGGACAGCTCGGCCGAGCTTCCAGAACCTGCCGTCTCCGCCAGCCCGAATGGTTCGCGGTCGGATCGCGCTCGGGCGGCGCCCATACGAGCCGCAGATGAGGCGGCCCATCGCGCTCCAATGTTTCTCCAGCAAAGTCCGCACGCGGGGCCGCCGAACCGATCGTCGGCGTCGCTGGACCAAGTCGAAGCGCGCCAGAGCGATCATCACCGCTCGCAAGCTCATCAGCTGGTTGCGCCGATCGGTCCCTACGAGCTGAAGGCAGGCTCAATCATTCCGGCGCTGCTCCTCACCGCCGCTGACAGCACCCGGCCCGGGCCGGTGATGGCGACGGTCACCGACAATCTCTATGACACGGTCTCAGGCCAGCATCTCATCATCCCCCAGGGGGCGCGGCTGATTGGCCGCCATGACGGCGAGAGTCGCTATGGCGACAAGCGCGTCTTTCTAAGCTGGGACCGCTTGATCCTCCCAAATGGCAAGAGCCTTGCCCTCAATCAGGAGCCGGGCGTCGACGGGCAGGGCGCGGTCGGCGTGGAGGGGCGCGTCGAGCGCCGCCTCTTGCCCCTGGTGACGGCCACCTTGTTCGCCGGCGCCATCACGGCGCTAGGTCAGATCGCGCGCGATGACTCTGGCCAGTCTCGTGGATGGCTCGGCGATGCTGGCGACGCAGCGGCGATCGAAGCGGCCCAGGTGGGCGGACGGATGGTTGATCGTGAGCTTGGGGTGCGTCCCTCCGTTCGTCTGCCCTCGGGCGCCAGGGTGAGGGTGCTGCTCACGCGCGATCTTGTCCTGGAGCCTTATCAGCGATGAGCGAGCGGCTTGGGAAAAGGGGCCGTGCGAGCGTGAGCCTCGCCCTGTGCGCTTGCGCCCTGGCTATGGCCGCTGAAGGGCGGGCGCCCATGTTCCTCATCAATGAAACGCCGAGCCTTCCAAAGGGACTCTACCTGCGCAGCTTTGCCTTACAGCCGCAGATGGGCTCCATCGTCGCCGTCGCCCAACCCCCATCAGCGCGGCCTTACCTCGCCAGCCTTGGTGTTCCGGTCGACATGTGGCTGCTCAAACGGGTCGCCGCCGCGAGCGGGGACCACGTCTGCGCGGAGCAGAGCGGTGTCTCGACTCCGCGGCGCTGGGCCGCGGTGCTGGAGCGCGATCGTCGCGGGCGCGCGCTACCAAGATGGAGGGATTGTCGGGTCTTAGCGGGGGGTGAGCTTTTCCTGCTGGGCGACACCGTGACCAGCTTCGACAGTCGATATTTTGGGCCCATAAGCAAAGGGTATGTGGCCGGCGCCTATCATCAGGTGCTGCGATGGTAGCTGCCAGAGTGCTTGCGCTCCTGGGCGCCTTTCTAGCCGCGCCGGCGGCCGCGCAGGATCCTTGGGACACCGCTGGCGGCGCGCTTTTCGTAGGGGCCGGCTCGGCGGCGTGGGAGGAAGGTCCGCCGGACGAGCCGCGACTGGTCCTTCCAGCCTCGCCGTTCGAGGAGGTGATCGGCGCAGCGGCGGCTCGTCATGGCCTCGATCCGAAGCTTCTGCATGCGGTGGTGGCGGTGGAAAGCGCGTTCCAACCCGACGCCGTTTCGAAGGCCGGAGCTGCAGGTCTTACTCAACTCATGCCCGGCACCGCAAAGGAGCTTGGCGTAAGGGATCGGTTCGACCCGGAAGCCAATCTCCTGGGAGGCGCTGATTACCTCGCGCGCCAACTGATACGGTTTGGCGATCTAAGGATGGCGCTCGCGGCGTACAATGCCGGTCCTGATCGGGTCGAGCGTCTGGGGCGGATTCCGGCTATTCCTGAGACGCAAGCCTATGTCGAAACCGTCATCGAGTGTTTCTTGGCGCTTAGCGCAGGACGCGCCGTCTCATCTTCGCGGGATTGTCGCTCGAGGGTATCGCCATGAAAGGCAATTCCTTGCGGTCCCGCGCGGTGGAAAGCGCCATCGCCGGAGGGCTGATCCCTGACG
>JAEXKM010000291.1 GCA_023445705.1 Pseudomonadota bacterium | reverse complement strand
CCGCCTGAAGTCAGAAGATATGGCGGCGGCCAATGCGCTGGCGTCTCATCTGCGTAAGCTCTCTTCCGTGCTCGGCCTGCTGGAGCAGGAGCCGGACCTGTTCCTGCAAAGCGGCGCGCAGGCGGACAACGGTGAAGTGGCGGAAATTGAAGCACTGATCAAAGCACGTCTCGAAGCGCGTCAGGCGAAAGACTGGGCGGCGGCGGATGCGGCGCGTAACCGTCTGACCGAGATGGGTATTATTCTGGAAGATGGCCCGCAGGGAACGACCTGGCGCCGTAAGTAGGTCCGTAACGCCCGGTGGCGCTAACGCTACCGGGCCTACAATTCGATATTGCGCCTCATGATATTTTTTACATATTAAATATATTATCATCCATTTATTATTATCTAACCGAATTGTTTTACCAGTTCATTGTTTGTTTGATTTCTAATCTTTTTTGCTCAACTAGTTTAAGCAACTCATTAATACTTTTAATCAACTCTCCATGACTTTTACGAATTTCTTTATAAGTAAGAATATTTACATTTAATGTTTCCTCTATGATAGGAACTAGCTCAGAGTTAATGCTCTTATCAGATGAAACCAAGTAATGAGGTTTTGTGGAGTTATGTTTAAAGAAAGAATCCTCGAGTAATAGTCTTATATCAGGATCATTAATCCCGCATCCTATAAAAAGAAAAGTATGAGTTAGGCTAAGCGCATTTAAAATCTCATAAAAATCTCTATGGGAAGAACGTGCTTTTGCATAGTCTTTTCGTGAAAATATTAAGTTCTTAGTGTTGTCTATTGTTCCGTGGATCTTTAAAATTACACGGCCATTCTCTCTTATTACAGAAGCTATATCGTCATCATAATAGGTTTTAACAATTGCGGTTCCTTCAGTTGCTTTTGAAACATAAGTTTCATAAATTTTATCAAAATTGGGTGTGACAACAATTCTGCAGTCAAGTTTAAAAAGGAGTTCATGAATCTCAGCCTTGATATACTTAGGTGCTAAAAACTCCTCTTTTAATAATGAGTCAAATTGACCTCGCTGTAATTTTGATCTTATAATCTCGCAAGCTGTGAGAAAATCTTCGTTATTAATTAGTTTCCTGATTTGTTGGGGCTTATCAATACTATCAAGACAGTGCATCAAAAATTCTTTCCAACTTGGAGGAATTTTTCCGTCATTACCTACACTATTCATTGATACGCCAGCACCGAGAAAAAGAATACAACGGCGGCGGGCTAAATCATCGACTAAAGAGTTGTGCCATTTAATCATTTAACAACCCTATGTTTTTAAGAAGTTTACGGCATATTTCGCCATAAAGCGCCCTAGCATCGCTCACCTTTGTAAAATGAGAGCCAACTACACCATCTTTACCTTTTAAAGAGAATATAGGGGAGTTTGCCAGTTGAGAAAGAGGTATTAAGCTATTCATATTTTCAATCTGACCGAGATCAAATGTAGATATTTTTTTATTTGCAAAGATATCAATGATCTCATTTTTCATTATCTTAGGCACTCTTTTCGCAATTTTTTCATATGCGTTGACCTTTACTTTTTCTCCCCGGACAGTTTTACCTTTGTATTGTTGCATTGCGTAACCAATGAATTCTAACTTCCAAGTTGCTTTATTTTTTAAGACACAGTAATCCTCGCCTTCATCATGTTTATATGCAGCGAGACCTGTTTCAATACCTTTTTTCCAATTTTCTAAAGATTGATGAATGTTATTTAAGGCTAATAAGCTGAACATATCAACTGACATTGGTATTAAGAAATAATCACATGAGATAAGTACTGACCTGTTGAGTGCACCGAGTGATGGGCCTACATCAAAAAGGACATAATCATACTCAGAATACATACTCGCTAATTGAGCGAAAACAAATGTTGTTTGCAAACCCCGTGGCTTTCCTCCTGTTGCAGGATCCCAATCGCTAGCCAATAAATCTTCACTTAATGCTAATTTAGGGTCACCAGGAAGCAGATCAAAACCAAAACGATCTGTTTTGATTGGCTCTACGCGTTCAAGCAAATAACCCTTACCTTTACGGACTGGACTCATAAAATTTTCTACAGTATTACGTTTATCTAACGAGTACAGTTTTTCGAGTTTGGTATCGCCTAAACAATAACTAGTAGAGTTACATTGAGGATCCGCATCAACAACAAGCACTTTCTTACCCATTTCAAGTGATAAATAAGCACCAATGTTGCATAATAAGGTGGTTTTACCAACACCACCTTTGTTGTTAAAGAATACTATGCTTTTCATTCCATTCTCGTCTAAAAGAGTTTTTATTCTTATAAATGATTGAATAATCAGCGATAGTGCTTTGGATCACATTACACAAAAGTCAAGTTATATTAACGTGATTTACCTTGGTCGCAGATATAATAGTTATTATTATTTGATACAAGCAGGAAATAAGAGATACAAAAATTTCAGTTAAAGTGTTTATTGGTCCAATGGGCTTCGATGCCCGGTGGCGCTAACGCTTACCGGGCCTACAGGTGAAAGTAGGCCGGGTAAGGCGCAGCCGCCACCCGGCTTTTCTTTTACCTCCGCCTCCACCACAGCAACCC
>JAEXKM010000236.1 GCA_023445705.1 Pseudomonadota bacterium | reverse complement strand
GTGATGACCAGTTCGCCGTGGACGAGGGTGGTCCACAGCTCGACCCGGCGCGCGCCGGCCTCCGCAGCGTTGTCGAACAGGGCGCTGAACACCTGCTTGAGGGCTGTGTCCGAGATGATCGGCGGGTCCTCCGAAAGGCCGTCGCGCAGCTCGACCACCACCTTGCAGTGGCCGGCCTGCCACTCCTCGACCACTTCGGAGAGAAAGGCCCGCAGGGTGGTGCGCTCCGGGGCCTCGCCGCGCGCCTCCCCCGCCGACATCAGGATGCCGGTCAGGATCGCCTTGCACCGCTCGATGGCTGTCTGCATCTCGGCCATGTCGTTGGCGAGCTCAGGCTCGTCGGCCAGGGCCGGCAGGCGCTTCCAGTCGCTGAGGATCACCGAGATCGAGGCCAGCGGAGTGCCCAGCTCATGGGCCGCGCCCGAGGCCAGCAGCCCCATGCGGACGATGTGGCTCTGCTCGGCCGCCTGCTGGCGCAGGTCGGCGAGATAGGCGTCGCGGGCCTTCAGGTTCTGGCTGATCCGGGTGACGAACAGCACCATCAGCACCGCGATCAGCACGAAGCAGACGAGGCTGCCCTGCAGGTACAGCCCGAACAGGCCGCGCTCATTGATCGCCGGCAGGATCAGCGGCTCGAAGAAGACGCCCAGGGCGGCGAAGCAGAAGCTGGTGACCAGGATCAGCAGCCAGGCATAGGCGGGCGGCAGCAGCACCGCGCCCAGCACCACCTGCATGAGGAAGAGCGGCGCGAAAGGGTTCGTCGCCCCGCCGCTGAGGAAGAGCTGCCAGGTGAGCGCCGCCACATCGAGCAGCAGCGCCAGCAGCAGCTCCTGATCCGACGCCCCGCGGCGCCTGTGAAGGATCGGCACGCTGACCAGGTTCACCAGGGCCAGGCCGACCGGCGCCAGCAGCAGCCAGAACAGGGGCAACTGGATGCCCAGGCCCCACTCGACCACGGCGATGGTCGCGAGCTGTCCGATGACCGCCAGCCAGCGCAGCTGCGTCAGCAGCAGCATGTTCCGCAGGTTCGCCGCTTCCGGAGAGGCCGGCGTGTCGCGCCAGCCTTCCAGGCCCAGCACGCGCCCAAAGGTCGTCCAGCTGTTCACCGCTCGTCTCCCCGGCGATGACGCATCAGGATCACCCAGCCGACCACGGTGAGGATGGCCATGCCGAACCAGGTCAGGGCGTAGGCCAGGTGGCTGTTGGGGAAGCGCACGACCGTCAGCCCGCCCCGCGGCCAGCCACCGGGATTGGGCTGCGCGCCGGCGTCGATGAAATAGGGGGCGGCCTTGGTGAGCCCCCTCGCCGCGGCGATCGCCGCGACGTCTCGCGAGCGCCAGAGGTCGTTGGCCGGATCGTTGGCCCGGAGGAAGCCGCCGTGCGGCTCGGTGATCCGCAGCAGGCCGACGACCTCCTGCTCGCCGGCAAGCTGACCTGCGGCGCGGGTCTCGGACTTGCGATGATCGGCGGGCACGAAGCCGCGGTTGACCAGCACTTCAAAGCCCTGGTCGGTGCGCAGCGGCGTCAGCACCCAGAAGCCGGCGCCGAGGTCGGTCACCGCCTGAACCAGTGTCTCACGGTCATGTAGATAGACGCCTCGGACGAAAACCTGCCGATACTGGTCGTTTTCGCGCGTGATCGTCGCCCAATCGGCAGGTTGCGGCGCCAGGACGGGGTCGGCATGGATCCGGCTCTCGACCTGGGCGATGAGCTCGGTCTTCCAGGCCAGGCGCTGCACCTGCCAGACGCCCAGGGCGATGAAGGCGGCCACCAGGAGAAGAGCCCCGATGGTCGCCGTCAGCGTGCGCCGGGCGGGCCTGGCGCGATGGTCTCGTCGGGACGCGATATCCGGCTCGCTCCTCAGGGCATGGAGCCCATGTCGTGCACGGGCATCATGTTGGTGTTCAGATGATACATGACCCAGAGCGATCCGCTCAGCGCGATCGCCACGATGATGATCGTGAAGATCAGCGCCAGCATCGTCCAACCGCCCTCGGACTTCGCGTTCATGTGAAGGAAGTAGATCATGTGGACCACGATCTGGACCACGGCGAACGCCATGATGATGAAGCCGGTGGCCTGCGCCGGCAGCACGCCGGTCATGACCAGCCAGAACGGGATGGCCGTCAGCACCACCGACAGCCCGAAGCCGATCAGGTAGCTCTTCAGCGAGCCGTGGGCCTGCGTGTCGTGGCCGTGATCGTCGGCGTGCGCGCTCATCGCAGCATCCCCAGCAGATAGACGAAGGTGAAGACGCCGATCCAGATGACGTCCAGGAAGTGCCAGAACATCGACAGGCACATCAGCCGGCGCTTGTTGGCCGAGATCAGGCCCTTGCGCGCCACCTGCACCATCAAGGTCACCAGCCAGATGATCCCGAAGGTCACGTGCAGGCCGTGCGTGCCGACCAGAGTGAAGAAGGCCGACAGGAAGGCGCTGCGCTGAGGCGTCGCGCCCTCGTGGATCATGTGCGCGAACTCGTAGAGCTCGATCCCGAGGAAGCAGAGGCCGAACATCCCGGTGATGGCCAGCCAGATCTGGGTCTGGCTCACCTTGCCCCGCTCCATGGCCAGCATGGCGAAGCCGTAGGTGATCGACGAGAACAGCAGCATGGCCGTGTTCACCGCCACCAGCGGCAGGTCGAACAGGTCCTTGGGCGCCGGGCCGGCCGCATAGTTCCCGCCGAGGACGCCGAACGCCGCGAACAGCATCGCGAAGATCAAGCAGTCGCTCATCAGGTAGATCCAGAAGCCCAGCATGGTGCTGGACCCTTCCGGATGATGCGGCTCCTCCTCCAGGTGGAAGACGGGCCGGTCGTCGGACAGACCGGTTGGGAGGGTCATGACGGTCATGGCGCTAGACTCCGGCGGCGGCCAGGACGCGCGTGCGCTCGTCCTCGGTCTGCCGGACCTCTTCGACCGGGATGTGATAGTCGCGGTCATAGTTGAAGGTGTGGACGATGGCGGTGGCGACGATGGCCAGGAAGCTCGCGGCCGCCAGCCACCAGACGTACCAGATCAGGGCGAGCGCCAGGCCGATGCTGAGCACCGACAGGATGACGCCGGTTCCAGTGTTCTTTGGCATGTGGATCGGCCGGAAGCCGGACGTCGGCCGCGCATAGCCGCGCTTCTTCATGTCCCACCAGGCGTCGTTGTCGTGGATCACCGGCGTGAAGGCGAAGTTGTAGTCCGGCGGCGGCGAGGAGGTCGCCCACTCGAGGGTGCGGCCGTCCCACGGGTCGCCGGTCACGTCACGCAGCTTGTCCCGGTTCTTGATGCTGACCGCGATCTGGATAAGGAACGCCAGGATGCCGACGGCGATCAGGGCCGCGCCGAACCCGGCGATGATGAACCAGATCTGCAGCGACGGGTCGTCGAACACCCGCATCCGCCGGGTCACGCCCATCAGGCCGAGCACGTAAAGCGGCATGAAGGCGAGGAAGAAGCCGATCACCCAGGTCCAGAAGCTGATCTTCCCCCACTTCTCGTCGAGCTTGAAGCCGAAGGCTTTGGGGAACCAATAGTTGATGCCGGCGAACAGGCCGTACAGCACGCCGCCGATGATCACGTTGTGGAAGTGCGCGATCAGGAAGAGGCTGTTGTGCAGCACGAAGTCGGCTGGCGGCACCGCGAGCAGCACGCCGGTCATGCCGCCGACGACGAAGGTCAGCATGAAGGCCACCGTCCACATCATCGGCAATTCGAACCGGATGCGGCCTCGGTACATCGTAAATAGCCAGTTGAATATCTTCGCCCCTGTCGGGATCGAGATGATCATGGTCGTGATCCCGAAGAACGAGTTCACGCTGGCGCCCGAGCCCATGGTGAAGAAGTGGTGCAGCCACACCAGGTACGACAGGATGGTGATGACCACCGTGGCGTAGACCATCGAGGTGTAGCCGAAGAGCTTCTTGCCCGAGAACGTCGAGGTGACTTCGGAGAACACGCCAAAGAGCGGCAGGATCAGGATGTAGACTTCCGGGTGTCCCCAGATCCAGATCAGGTTCACGTACATCATCGGGCTGCCGCCGAAGTCGTTCGTGAAGAAGTTGGTGCCGACGTAGCGGTCCAGCGACAGCATGGCCAGCACCGCGGTCAGGACCGGGAAGGACGCCACGATCAGGATGTTGGTGCACAGCGAGGTCCAGGTGAAGACGGGCTTCTTCATCAGCGACATGCCGGGCGCACGCATCTTCACGATGGTCGCGATCAGGTTGATGCCGGATAAGGTTGTCCCGACCCCTGCGACCTGTAGCGCCCATATGTAGTAGTCGACTCCGACCCCGGGGCTGTAGCCGATGCCCGACAGCGGCGGATAGGCCAGCCAGCCGGTCCGCGCGAACTCGCCGACGAACAGCGAGATCATGACCAACACGGCGCCCGCCGTGGTCATCCAGAAGCTGAAGTTGTTGAGGAACGGGAACGAGACGTCCCGTGCGCCGATCTGCAGCGGCACCACATAGTTCATCAGGCCCGTGACCAGGGGCATGGCCACGAAGAAGATCATGATCACGCCGTGGGCGGTGAAGATCTGATCGTAGTGGTGGGCGTTCAGGTAGCCCTCGGACCCGCCGAAGGCCATGGCCTGCTGCAGGCGCATCATGACCGCGTCGGCAAAGCCGCGCAGCAGCATGACGATGCCGAGGATCATGTACATGATCCCGATCTTCTTGTGGTCGACGGTGGTGAACCACTCGCGCCAGAGATAGCCCCAGAGCTTGAAGTAGGTCAGGGCGGCGAGCATCCCGACGCCGCCAAGGGCGACGACCGCGAAGGTGCCGACCAGGATCGGCTCGTGGAACGGCAGGGCCTCCCAGGTCAGGCGGCCGAATATGGGCGAGATAGCGGTTTCAGCAGACATGGCGGGAACGATCAGGAATTCGAGGAGGGGCGGCTCGGCGGAGCCGTGAGCGCGGTCAGGGCGGAGAGGCGCGGCAAACCGGCGCCGACCATCGGCGCGCCGGATCCCGGCGTCGGTTCGGCCTCCGCGCGCTGGGCGCGAGGAGCGCCGCCACGACCGTCGTTGGTGGGGGTGCAGATGGAGAGGACGTAGGCGTCCTTGGCGCCGAGCACGGCGGAGCCGCGGCGGCCGTTCTTGTCATAGAGGAGCGGCGCAGTGTTGTGCGCGGCCTCCAGGCCCAGGCCGCCACGGCGGTCGATCGCCATCATCTCGCCCATGCACATCTTGCCGGGCTCGACGCACATGTTGACGATGGCCTCCCAGAGCACGGGATCGAGCTTCGAATAGTAGCCCACGGGGACCTTCTCGCTCGGCCGCTCCAGTTCGAGATAGCTCGCGCGGTCGAGGTCGGCGTTGGCCTGGCGGACCTTCGCGATCCAGGCCTCAAAGCCCTTCTCGTCCAGGCCATGGAACGCGAAGCGCATGTTCGAGAAGCCGTCGCCCGAGTAGTTGGCCGAAAAGCCTTCGTACTCGCCCGGATGGTTGATCACGGCGTGAAGCTTCGTCTCCATGCCCGGCATGGCGTAGATCTGGCCAGCCAGGGCCGGGATGTAGAACGAGTTCATCACCGAGGACGAGGTGATGTTGAAGCGGATCGGCCGGTCGACCGGCGCGGCCAGCTCGTTGACCGAGGCGACGCCGTATTCGGGATAGATGAACAGCCACTTCCAATCGAGCGCGACGACGTTGACTTCCAGCGGCTTGGCGGAGGCGGCGACCGTCTGGCCCTGCTTCACGCGGTCGAGCGGGCGGTAGGGATCGAGCAGGTGCGTCCCGGCCCAGGTCATGGCGCCCAGGCAGATGATGATCAGCAGCGGAGCGGCCCAGATCACCAGTTCGAGGTGCGTCGAGTGGTCCCAGTCCGGCTCGTAGCGCGCGGCCCTGTTCGAGGCCCGGTACTTCCAGGCGAAGAAGACCACCAGCGCCATGACCGGCACGATGATCAGCAGCATCAGATAGGTCGAGACGACCAGCAGGTCGCGCTGACGCGCGGCGATGTCGCCAGCGGGGTCCAGGACAACGGCGCTGCAGGCGCCAAGGCCCAGCAGGAGCGGCAGAAGTAGAAGCGAACGCAGGCGCAAGACGTATCCAATCGCGGCGGCGGAACAGTGCGGACGAGCCTCTCCCGCAATGCGGAAGAAGCTTCTCCCGAGGCCGTAGTGGAGCCGCCGCGACCCGGACATTGGACAATCTGTCCAATCCCCTCGCAGCGCCCTTGGCTTCAAAGCGCCTCCAACGAGCGCACCTTTCCGCGCTCGCGCACCTATTCCGGAGCGAAGACCTGATGCCCGCCGAAAGCGCCCCTCCGAGTTCAGCCGCCTTGGAGCGCGACGCCGCCAAGATCAACTCGACCCACGGCAAGGTGGACGCCGGAGAGATCGCCATCGGCGTCATCATCGGCCGGACGTCGGAGTTCTTCGACTTCTTCGTCTATGCGATCGCCTCGGTCGTGGTGTTCCCGCAGTTGGTCTTCCCCTATGCGGGCCCGCTGGGCGGCACCCTGTTGTCCTTCGCCATTTTCGCCCTGGCCTTCATCGCCCGCCCGTTCGGCACCGCTCTCTTCATCGCCATCGACCGGAAGTTCGGCCGTGGGACCAAGCTGACCGCCGCCCTTCTGCTGCTGGGCACCTCGACCGTGGCCATCGCCTTCCTGCCCGGCTACCAGCAGGTCGGCGTCTGGTCCGCGGTCCTCCTGGCCACCTTCCGTATCGGCCAGGGCGTGGCGCTCGGCGGCACCTGGGACGGCCTGGCTTCGCTGCTGGCGCTCACAGCCCCCGCGAACCGTCGGGGTTGGTACGCCATGGTCCCGCAGCTCGGGGCGCCGATCGGGCTGATCGTCGCCAGCGCCCTCTTCGCCTACTTCCTGACCGTGCTCTCGGCCGCCGACTTCCTGGACTGGGGCTGGCGCTACCCGTTCTTCGTGGCATTCGCCATCAACGTTGTCGCCCTGTTCGCGCGGCTGCGCATCGTGGTCACGCCGGCGTTCCAGACCCTCTTCCAGACGCGCGAGTTGCACCCGACGCCGGTGCGCCAGGCGATCCGGGAAGAAGGCCCCAAGATGGTGATCGGGGCCTTCGCGCCCCTTGCCAGCTTCGCCATGTTCCACATGGTGACGGTGTTCCCGCTGTCCTGGGTCTTCCTCTTCACTCGCGAGCAGCCTAGCCGCTTCCTGATCATCGAGCTGGTGGGCGCGGTCTTCGGCCTGTTCGCCGTTCTGGCTTCAGGCCTGCTGGCCGATCGCTACGGCCGCCGTACGGTGCTGGGCGTGACCGCAGCCGGCATCGCCGCCTTCAGCGGATTTGCGCCCCAACTCTTGGACGGGGGCACGGCCGGCGAACTGACCTTCATGATCTCCGGCTTCATCCTGCTCGGCCTGTCTTTCGGCCAGGCCTCAGGCGCCGTGGCCTCCAGCTTCTCGCTGGCCAACCGCTACACGGCGTCGGCCCTGACATCAGAGCTCGCCTGGCTGTTCGGCGCGGGCTTTGCTCCGCTGGTGGCGTTGCTGCTCTCCACCCACTTCGGCCTCATCGCTGCGGGGGCGTACCTGCTGTCGGGCGCGGCCGGCACCTTGCTGGCGCTGTGGCTGAACCGCAGCCTCGCCAAGAGCGGAACTTAAGACGGGATCGTCGCCGGACGCCTTCGCAGGCGTTCGGCGGGCTTGCGTCAGCGGTGCGCCAGACGCCGCCCTTTTTCGGTCAACGAGAACCAGAAGGTCCGCTCACCCCGCGCGTCCTGCCTATGGCCGGTCACCCGCGCCAGGCGCAGATACCCATAGATGCAGAGACATTCCAGGTGCCGGCATGTGTCGGCGGCGCCGGCGACCTCGTTCGCCTGGCGATAGGTGACCACCTGCAGGCCGCCGGTTTCCAGCGCCCTGATCAGCAGTTCACGATCTTCGGTTTCGAGCCTCATTCTGATAACTCAACCGCGGATTGCTCAGTGCGGTTCCCGAACCTGCGATCACCAGACCTTGAACCTTCCAAGCAGCTTTGTCATCAGGCCTGTCATAATGTTCGGAAGGGAGACGCCGATGGCGCAAGAAACCGACAAGGCCCACCTGGCGGCGCTCAGCGCGGCGGCGACGGAAGCCTGGCTCTTCGGACTGCCCCTGATCGAGGTGGCCGCCACGCGCACGAGGGGCGCCTTCGGGGCCCAGATCAACACCTTCCTCCACATGCGGGACCTGGCCGATCACAAGGCCCGGGCCGTGACCACGCCAAATAACGACACGCTCTACACCAGCGCCCAGGTCGACCTCAGCGCAGGCCCGGTGACGATCACGCTGCCGGCGGCCGGCGACCGCTACATCTCCCTGGCCCTGATGGACGCCTATACGAACAACTTCGCCATTCTCGGCTCGCGCACCACCGGCCCGGACGGCGGGACGTTCCGACTGGTGGGTCCGCGCGACAGCGCCGAGGGCGACAATGTCATCCGCTCTCCGACCGATCATGTCTGGGCCCTCGCCCGTATCCTGGTGGACGGCCCCTTCGACCTGGAGGCGGCGCGCGCGGTCCAGTCCGGCTTTTCGATGCAGGGCCCCGAGGCGCCCGCCGCCGTTCGCCACGCCCGCCGCAACGCGCCGTGGAACGAGTACTTCGCCAGCGTCGACGCGTTGATGGCGGCGAACCCGCCGCCGGTCACCGATCTTGCCCTTCTGCGCCGCATAGCGCCGCTCGGGCTGGGGCAGGGCCAGTTC
>JAEXKM010000235.1 GCA_023445705.1 Pseudomonadota bacterium | reverse complement strand
ACCCCGAGATCCTTGCAGCACTGGCGGAAACCGCCGAGTTGCTGAAGGGACTTGGACACGAGGTCGTGGAAAAGGGCCTGGGCATCGACTACCGCGCGCTCTATGCGGCGCGGGCCCCGGTCTCGGGCGCCAACTTCGCCGCCGAGATGGCTCGGCTGATCGAGCAGATCGGCCGCGAGCCCGAGGAGCACGAGTTGGAGCCGCTCACCTGGGCCTCGCTGCGCGGGGGACGCAAGGTGACGGGCGAGCAGGCCTTCCGCGGCTGGCAGGACCTGCGGGTGCTGAACCGCAAGACCCTGGCCTTCTTCGAGGACTGGGACGTCTATCTCTGCCCAGTGCTGGGCACGCCGGTGCCCGAGGTGGGCCACATGGATCCCGTCGCGCTCGAACCGCGCGAGATGAACCGCCGGCAGAGCGAGGTCTTCCCATTCACCCCGCCGTTCAATTTCTCCGGCCAGCCGTCGATCTCGCTGCCGCTGGCGACCTCCAAGAGCGGCCTGCCGATCGGAATGATGTTCACCGCACGCTTCGCAGACGAGGCCACTCTGCTGCGGCTGGCCGCCCAACTTGAGAAGGAAGCGCCGTGGAAGGACCGTCGACCGGCTTTGTGGGGCTAGAAAACGGTCACTCTCCCGCGTTAGCTTGGGTCAGGATTCCTAGGAGTTTTTCATGAGCGACCGGATTGAACGTCCCTGGGCCCTGATGCGGCACCATGCTGGCTGGGCGGACGTTTTCCATATCGAGAACGAGACTGCGGACTCGATCACGGGCTTCTATCCGGACCGGGAGACGGTTGGCCCGCCGGTCAACTACAGCGTCCGCGCCGTACTTGCCCGCTTCCCGACCATGGAAGCCGCCCGCGCCGCCCGTGAAGGCGCGGTGCTCGAATGGCGCAAGCACGACGCCGGGGTGCGCGAGGCCGAGGACAAGCTGCGCTCGGCCGAAAAGGCCCGGGAAGACGCTTGGCTGACCTGCCTGCGCGACGCGGCGAACGGCGGCTGAGGCTTTGGCGATGCTCCCCCCGGCGGGGAGCATCGCACCTCAGAACTTCAATCCCTTGGCGATGAACCAAGCGACCAGAACCGCGAGCGCCAGTCCGACCAGATAGCTCCAAAGCTTGGCCGGCCGCAGCGCCTCGCCCAAGAACGGCCTCTTGCCGGTGATCATGGCGCCGATGAGGTTCTGGCGCTTCCAGATCGCATAGAAGGCGATGGCGGCGATATGCAGCGCCACCAGGGCCTGCACGATGCGGAAGGTCAGTTCGTGCAGCTCGGCGGCCGCCCTGCTCGCGTCGAAGTCGACCAGATGCGAAAGCGGGCCCGATTCCAGCCCGTCGATGTCGCTGGCGAACAGACCCAGCCCGACCTGAACCAACAACATCAAGATCATGGCCAGGACGCTCCAGGCGCCCACCGGATTGTGGCCGGCGGCCTGGCTGGGTGACCGTTCGCCTAGGGTGCGCAAGTAGCTGAAGGTTTCACCCGGCCCAGCCAGGAAATGCGCGAAACGGGCGGTCGAGCCGCCCGCAACACCCCACCACAGTCGGAACACGAGCAGGCCGAGGATCGTATAGCCCGTCCAGCGATGGAGCTGCATGTTCTCGCCGCCGGTGAACCAGGCGACCAGGAGCAGCACCACCAACGACCAGTGGACGATCCGGGTCGGAACGTCCCACAGCGGGCGCGCTGGGCCCGCCGACACCTCGGAACTCATGAGACTACTCGGCGCGATAAGAGTCGTGGCAGCCCTTGCAGGTCCCGCCGACGGCGCGCACCTGCGCCTTGATGCCGTCGACATTCCCGGCGGCCGCAACCGTCTGCAGCTTGCCCGCCTCGGTCTGGAACTTCGCCGCCGCGGCGCCGAACTTGGCCGAGTCAGACCAGATCGCCGGCTTGGCCTTGGTCTTGAAACCGGCTTCGGGGCCCGACCCGGCGGGGAACCAACGCGGCACCTGACCCGCCTGGGCGTTGATCACCGCGGCGTTGGAGGCGATCAGCTTGGTGTCGGGCGCGTCCTTGCGGAGCTCTTCGTTGATCGCCTTGAAGGCGCCGCCGATCTTCTTGTAGCCAGCCTGCCGGGTGGCGATGGCCGTTTCGGCGGCCGAGGCGGCCATGGCGCCCGTCGCGGTCAGGGCCAGTACGATAGCGATGGCGACCGGGCTGGTCTTGGCTTGGCGTGCGGACATTCGATGACCTCGACTACAACTGAGGGTGTGAATGTGAGGCGCCGCTTGCAGCCGCGTCAACAAACGCCGGCCCATCCGTGGAAGGTTAGCGGCTCGCCGTCTTGGCCACGGGCGCCCCTTCCCGTCCAGCCTCGGCGATGAGAGCGCCGCAGGCCGCGTCCTTGGCCAGGCCCAGATCCACGAACGGCAGGATCGCGGCGATGGGCGTCACGAAGGCGCCGAGCGCGGCGGCGATCCCGCCCTGAGCGATGGCCCGCCCTGGCTCCACGCCGATCTTGGGCTGTACGATCGGCCCGTTGACCGTCACCGGCGCCATGAGACGGATGAGGCGCGGCTCCTTGGGCTTGCCGGCGATCTTGAAGTTCATCTGCTCGGTGCGTAGGTCGATCGTCCCTTCGCCCGTCCCCAGCACCGGATCGGTGTCGAAGACGATCCTGTCCGAGCGCAGGACGCCGTTGCGGGCCTCGAAATGGGCGACGGCGCAACGCACGTCGGTCTTGGACTGGTCCTTGGCAAGCAGCAGGCCCAGGCCCTTGGTGACGTTGATCCCCAGCAGCTCGGCGAAGGCCTCGCGCACCTCCCCGCCCGGGACCACCAGCATCGCCTCTCCATTGGCGTTTCCTGCCGCCTCACGCACCGACGCGCCGACGCCTGTCAGCTTCACGCGTCCGACGAGCCCGCCAGTCAGGGGCGGAGCGCCGCCTGAACTGACCGGGAGGAGTTGCTCCAGCCGAGCCTTGGACAGCCGAATATCGATGGCGCTCACCGGCGTATCCTTACGGGCGTCCAGCCGCGCCATGCCCGCGAAATTGCCCTGGGGCAGGTCGAAGCGCAGCGGGTCGGCGATCAGCAGGCCATTGTCCAGCTTAACCCTCACCAGGGCGCCGCGCAGCGGAATGTGCGGGGCTCGCACGCTCTCTGCGCGGTACTTCACGTCCGCATCCATTGCGCGGATCCGGGAAACCTTCAGGGTGGCGTCAGGCAGCAGGCGGCGCTGGGCGGCGAGTTGACGGCCCACCGCCTTTTGCCCATCGGAGGCCGTCTCGCCGCCACCGCGGGCGGGCGCCCCGCCGAAAATCGCCGCGAGGTCGTCGAAATCGAGCAGCTTCGACTTCAGGTCGCCCCGCAGGAACGGACGCTCCCCGCCGGTATCGACCGAAAGCACGCCGGACATGTCGCTGTCGCCTACGCGACCACCCAGGCCGGTGACCTTCCACATCTCGTCGTCGCGCGCGAGCTTACCGGCCAGGCGATAGGGCGGCGTGTTCGGCAGGGCGACGCCGGTCAACTCGTATAGATCGGCCAGGTCCGCGCCCCGGGCGGTGACGTCGGCCGTGAAGCGGCCAAGGTCGAAGGGCTTGGGGATCGCCCCCTTGGCGGTGATGTGCGTCGCGCCGGCCCGCACGTCGGCGTCGAAGGGATAGGGATGGTTGGGGCGGACGTTCAACAGCGGCCCGCCGGTCACGTCGAGCACGAAGGGCGCGCCGTTGATCGATCCCTTGCCGTCCAGCACGAAGCCGCGCCCAGTTCGCCCAAGACGCTCCGTGGCCTCGATCCGCGCGTCCAGGCTCAGGCGCCGGCTGGTGTCGGTGAACTTCAGCCGACCGGTTTCGACGCTGAAGTGCCGGATCGGCGGCATGCGGAAGGGCTTGCCCTTAGGCTTGCCCCGGTCGAAGGACCAATTGACCCGGCCCTGACCGTCGCGGACGAGCACGAGGTTCGGCTGGTCGACCGCCAGTCGCGGCAAGATCACCTGGCCGCGCAGCAGCGGCAGCAGTTCGATCTGGACGTCCAGCCGGCGGATTTCGGCCATGCGGCCCTTGCCGGCCCAGGCGGGATTGCCGATGCGCAGGCCGTTTACGGTCGCGCTGGGCTTCCAGCTCAGGATGTGGACATCGAGATCGCCGTCGATCGCCACCTCCCGCCCCGTTCGCTCGGTGGCAAAGCGCGAGATCGGTCCTCGAAGCATGTTCCAGTCGAGGATCGACAAGACCACGATCACCGCCGCGACCAGGACTGCGAATATTCCGCCCGTCCAAAGGATCGGCTTCCGGTGGTCTTTGAGCCAACTGCCTGTGCGGCGGCTCTTGCTGTCTGGTTCCTTCGTCAAAACCGTGCGCTCCGAGACAGGTCAGAACGCGCGAAGACGAGGAGGGTTGGCTTCCTAGTGCTGGACGCCGCGCCCGGAGAGCGCCGCAACGACCGTCGTCAGGATTATCCTGATGTCTAGCAACAGGTTCTGATTGGCTAGATAGTCGGCGTCGAGCTGGGCCTTCTCGCCGACCGGCAGGTCGTCGCGGCCATTGATTTGCGCCCAACCAGTCACGCCGGGGCGCAGAGCGTCCACCCCGGCTTGGGTCCGCAATGCCACCAGGTCGTCCTGGTTGAAGAGCGCCGGGCGCGGGCCCACCAGGCTCATCTGCCCGGTCAGCACGCTCCAGAGCTGGGGGAATTCATCCAGGCTGGTGCGGCGAAGGAGGCGCCCCAGCGGCGTGATCCAGGCGTCCGGATCCTCCAGCAGATGGGTAGCGACGTTCGGAGCCCCGATCCGCATCGTCCGATACTTCGGCATCTTGAACAGGCGGTTGTAACGGCCCACGCGGCTGGACCAGTGCAGCGCGGGACCGGGACTATCGAGCCTGACCGCGACAGCGATCGCGGCCAGGAACGGCGACAGGACGATCAAGCCCGCGAGCGCAGCGATGAAATCGAAGACCCGCTTGAGCACGCGCCGGCTGTTTCCCTGATCAGCAATGAATGAGCCATAGCCCGAGCCGAGGGCGCGCGCCAAGATCAGCCGGCTGTCCAGACCTCGGCCTTGCCCTTCTCGCCCAGGCGCTCGACCACCCAGCCGCAGATCTCGCGCAAAGGTTCGTCGAACCCGGAGGGAGCATTGGCGATCACAAGAGCACAGCCGTTCATCTTCATCGGATCGGTGAGCGGGCGCATCCGCGCCTCGGCCACCAGCAGAGGGCCGTCATAGGCGTCCTCGGCCTCTCGCAAGAAGGCGTCGAACGTCTCGAGGTCCTTCACCGGCAGCCATACCATGACCACCGCGCCGGGATTCTTCCGGGTCATGGCCGCGATGGCCGCCGCGCAGCGCTCGTAATCGTCGCTCTTTTCGAAGGGGGGATCGATCAGCACCAGGACCTGCCCTTCCTTGGGCAGGCGCTTCTGCACCTCGACATAGCCGTCGGCGCAGGCCGTCTTCGCCGCCGGCCAGCCGGCCAAGGTCTCCGATAGAGCCGAATGCTCAGGCGGCCGCAGTTCGCAGCCCAGATAGCTGTCGCCCTTGCGCAGGGCGCCGGCCACCAGCAGGGGCGAGCCCGGATAGAGCGTCGTCTCGCCGCCGGCGTTCAGCTTGGCGACCGCGGTCTGGAGCGGCCTGAGTGCGGGCGGCAAACCGTCCGACGTCATCAGCCTTTCGATTCCCGCCTTCGCCTCGCCCGAACGCTGGGACTCGTCGCCCGAGAGGTCATAAAGCCCGCGGCCGCCGTGGGTGTCGAACACCGCCAGGGGCTCTGGCGCCTGCTGCATCCTGGCCAGCAGGTCCAGGAGCGCGGCGTGCTTGACGATGTCGGCGAAATTCCCGGCGTGGAAGGCGTGGCGATAGTTCACGAAAAGCTCCTTTGGCGCAGAGGAACCGGCGAGGCCGGCGCCTCGTTTGAGCCGCGGTGCTTCCTGCCACGAGCCGCCGGCTTTTCCAAAAGGCGCCCCATGCCCCGCGACACCGAGGCCCCGCCGGAGATCGGCGGGCTTGTCTATGTGAACGATCATGACGCGGGGATCTCGCGGGTGAAGACTGCGACGGGATTCGGCTATCGGGATTCCGACGGAGCCGTCGTCCGCGACGCCGCCACGCTGGAACGCATCAGGGCGCTGGTCCTGCCGCCGGCCTGGACCGACGTCTGGATCTGCGCC
>JAEXKM010000225.1 GCA_023445705.1 Pseudomonadota bacterium | reverse complement strand
CGAGAGCTTCGCCCGCGCCACCATCGCGCTCGCCCACCAGCTCCAGGCCGATGGCGTCAAGAAGGGCGATCGGGTCGCGGTCATCATGCGCAACCTGCCCGAATGGCCGGTGGCCTTCTGGGCCGGGATCCTGGTCGGCGCCATCGTCACCCCGCTGAACGCCTGGTGGACCGGCCCGGAGCTGGAGTACGGCCTCGCCGATTCCGGAACCAAGGTCGCCATTGTGGACGACGAACGGCTGGAGCGGATCCAGGCCTCCTTCCCCGTCCTGCCGGACTTGGAGAAGGTCTACGTCCCGCGCCTGGCCGCCGATCCCACCGACGCCAAGGTCCGCCGGCTGGAAGACGTGATCGGCAAGGTCAACGACTGGGGCCAGCTTCCCGACCGGCCGCTGCCGGACGTCGCGCTGGAGCCGGACGACGACGCCACCATCCTTTACACCTCGGGGACGACCGGTAAGCCCAAGGGCGCCCTGGGCACCCACCGCAACATGACCTCGAATGTCATGGCCAGCGGCATCGCCGCTACGCGCAACTTCCTGCGCGCCGGCCAGCCGCTGCCGGAGTCCGACCCGCACAAGCTGCCCCAGCGGGTCAGCCTGCTGGTGGTGCCGATGTTCCACGCCACCGGCCTCTCGGCCAACCTGTCGCCGACCCTGAACGCCGGCGGCAAGATCGTCCTGATGCGCCGCTGGGAGGCCGAGCAGGCCATGCAGCTGATCGAGCGCGAGAAGGTCGGCTCCACCGGCGGGGTGCCCACCATCGCCTGGCAGCTCATCGAGCATCCGGCCCGCGACAAGTACGACCTCTCGTCCCTGACCTCGGTGTCCTACGGCGGCGCGCCCTCGGCGCCGGAACTGGTCCGCAAGATCGTCGAGACCTTCCCAGCTTCCCAGCCCGGCAATGGCTGGGGCATGACCGAGACCACCGCCACCTTCACCTCGCACCTGGGCAAGGACTACGAGAACCGTCCCTCCAGCGCGGGCCCGGCCGCGCCGGTGGGCGAGATGCAGATCCGCGATCCGGCGGACGGCGTCACCGTCCTGGCCCCCAACGCCGTCGGCGAGCTTTGGGTGAAGGGGCCGCAGGTGGTCCGGGGCTATTGGAACAAGCCCGAAGCGACCGCCGAGACCTTCGTCGACGGCTGGCTGCGCACCGGCGATCTGGCCCGCCTGGACGAGGAAGGCTTCCTCTTCATTATCGACCGGGCCAAGGACATGCTCATCCGCGGGGGTGAAAACATCTACTGCGTCGAGGTGGAAAACGTGCTGTACGACCACCCGGACGTGATGGACGCCGCTCTGATCGGCAGGCCCCACAAGACCCTGGGCGAGGAGCCCGTGGCCGTCGTGCATCTCAAGCCGGGCGGGACCGCGGACGAGGCCGAACTCCAGGGCCTGGTACGCAGCCGGCTGGCGGCCTTCAAGGTTCCGGTGCAGGTGGTGTTCTGGCCCGAGATGCTGCCGCGCAACGCCAACGGCAAGATCGTGAAGACCGAACTGAAGAAACTGTTCGAGGGTAAGGAATGAGTTCGCGCAAGCCGCTGATCGTGGGCATCGGCGGCACCGTCCGTCCCGGTTCGACCTCCGAACGCGCCTTGGCCGTCGCCCTGCGTTCGGTGGAGGCGGCCGGCGGCGAGACGCGGCTCCTGGGCGGGGAGTTTCTCGCCCGTCTGCCGATCTTCAATCCCGCCAGCGGCGCGCCGAGCGCAGAGCAGATCGAGCTCGCCGAGGCCGTGCGAAACGCCGACGGCGTCATCGTCGCCAGCCCCGGCTATCACGGCTCTATCTCGGGTGTGATCAAGAATGCGCTGGACTCGCTGGAAGTCCTGCGCGAGGACGCCCGTCCTTATCTGACCGACCGCGCCGTGGGCTGCATCATCACCGCCGATGGCTGGCAGGCCGCCGGCACCACTTTGACCGCGTTGCGATCGATCATACATGCACTACGGGGCTGGCCGACGCCGTTCGGCGCGGCCCTGAATGCGGCGTCGGGCCTCTTCGACGCCGACGGGGCCTGCATCGAGGCGAAGGACGCCTGGCAGCTCGCGACCGTCGGTGACCAGGTGCTCGACTTCGCCAGGATGAAGGCTCGACTATGACCGCCCCCCACCTCGTCAATCCCGCCAACGGCGACACGCCCGCGCACGAGTCGGCTATCTCCCCGATCGAGGACATCATCGAGGACGCCCGCAACGGCCGTCCCTACATCCTGGTGGACGCCGAGGACCGTGAGAACGAGGGGGATGTCATCATCCCCGCCCAGTTCGCGACGCCCGAACAGATCAACTTCATGGCCAAGCACGCGCGCGGCCTCATCTGCCTGTCGATCAGCGCCGAGCGCGCCCGCGCCCTGCGCCTGCCGCCGATGGCCATCGACAACCAGTCGGGTCACGGCACCGCCTTCACGGTCTCGATCGAGGCCAGGGAAGGGGTCACCACCGGTATCTCGGCGCACGATCGCGCCCACACCATCGCCGTGGCGGTGGACCCGACCAAGGGCGCCGACGACATCGTCTCGCCCGGCCACGTCTTCCCCCTGGTCGCCAAGGACGGCGGCGTGCTGGTCCGCGCCGGCCACACCGAGGCGGCGGTCGACATCAGCCGCATGGCCGGTCTCAACCCCGCCGGCGTGATCTGCGAGATCATGAAGGACGACGGGTCGATGGCCCGCCTGCCGGACCTGATCTCCTTCGCCCAGCTTCATGGCCTGAAGATCGGCACCATCGCCGACCTGATCGCCTATCGCCGCCGCACCGAGCGCCAGGTCGAGCGCGTGCTGGAGACGCCTTTCGACAGCGCCTATGGCGGCCGCTTCCGGATGGTCATCTACCGGAACATCCTCGACAAGACCGAGCATGTGGTCCTGACCAAGGGCAAGATCGACCCGGACAAGCCGACCCTGGTGCGCATGCACCGCGTCGACTTCGCCGCCGACATGCTCGGCCACGCCGAGACCCGCCGGGACTATGTGCCCAAGGCCCTGGAGGCGATCGCTTCCTACGAGGGCGCCGGCGTCGCCGTCTTCATCCGCGACTCCAATCCGGCCTGGCTGTCGGAGCGCTATGGGTCGGAGGCCGCCGATCACGGCGCCAACGTCCTTCGCGACTACGGGGTCGGCGCTCAGATCCTGCTGGATCTCGGCGTGCGCGACATGGAGCTGCTTTCCAACTCCGCGACCGTCCTGCCGGGTTCGGGCGGCTATGGCCTGCGGATCGTCGGTCGCCGCCAGTTCGACTGACGGTCAGAGCCGCGCTCGGAACACCCAGTGCGGCCAGACCTGCTCTGCGTGGAGCTTCCGCTTCGTGATCAGGTCTTCCACCGCCTCGGTGGCGCCGATGCATGACGGCGCGTCGGCGTCGTCGTAAACGAGATAGCCGCCGCGCCCCATGCGCGGCCAGACGGCGTCCTGCGCGTACTTCACCCCGGAATAGATATCGCAGTCGATATGGGCCAGGCCAAAGCGCGGCCCTGACCGCGCGATTCCAGGGAAGGTGTCCTGGAACAGGCCCCGGGCGACGATCAGATTGCTGAGCCCAAGAGCGTCGCGGCGTTCGACCAGGGCCTCGTACGAGGTGTCGCTGAAGTCGCCCATCGAATGCAGGTCGCGGCCGGCGTCCGTCGCCGGCATTCCAGCGAAGGTGTCGCAGGCATAGACCTTGGCGCCCGGCGCGACCTCCCACAGGACCCGCGCCATGAACAGCGCATTGCCGCCGCGATAGGATCCGAACTCGATCACGTCCTTGCCTTCGAGCCCGCCGAGGAAGCGGGTCAGGATCAGGAAGAGGTTCATGCGCTTGGCCTCGACCATCACCGACCAGCCGCCGGACGCCTCAAGTCCCGCCTGATAGAGCGGATCGTGCGCCACCTGCTCGGCGAGCCCGGCGTGCATCAGGCCCCAGCCGCGCTGGTAGCCGTCATGGACCGAGCGGCCGCGTATGACGCCCTTGGGCGTTCCGATCGTGGGAAGAGCGTAGGCGTTCATACCGCCATTGCTATCTGCCTTCGCCGTTTCGGCAATCGTCGTTCTTCGATCTCAGGCGGTCGTGGCCTCAGAAAGCTGCTGGCTGGAGCAGCGTTTGGCCCGCGACGCCTTGCGCAGGTCGTCCAGGCGCGCTCGCAGCTTGGCGCTGCTCTTGGGCGGGGCTGGGCTGTAGGAGGCGGGGGAGTAGTAGGCCTGGGCGCTCTCACCCTCGCGGCTCTGGCGTTCACGGCGGGTCGCCGAGAAGTAGGCGCGCTCGGTAAGGCCCAGTTCGGCCGCCAATTCGCGGCATGACCAGGAACTGAAGTCGGAGGGTTGTCTCTGCGCCGAGTTGCTCGCCAACTTCGCGTTTGGCGTAGCGCATGCCGACAGCGTCGCTGCGGCGGCGATCGACAGGACCGCTGCTTTCATCCCGGCGCCCTCTCCCTAAAGGGTCGATGTTTCCGTCACTTTGGCACGACTTTCAGCGGAGTCTCCAGGGAACATCCGCAGGCCGGTCGCTTTCCCTTGAATGCTCAAGGGAGGCCCAGGTTCGTGACGGCGCTCAGAATTGGCTGTTCGGGCTGGGCCTATCGCGATTGGGTCGGCCCCTTCTATCCCAAGGGGACCAAGGCCAAGGACCTGCTGGCCTTCTACGCCAGCCAGTTCGACACCACCGAGATCAACGCCAGCTTCTATCGCTTGCCCAGTCCCAAGGCGGTGGCCGCCTGGGCGCAGACCGCTCCCGAAGGCTTCTGCTTTTCCTGGAAGGTCAGCCGCTACATCACCCACAACAAGAAGCTCCGCGACTGCGCGGACTCCATCGAGCTGGTCTACGGTCGGATGAAGGGGCTTGGCGACAGCGAGGGGCCGGCCCTGATCCAGTTGCCGCCCAGCCTGCGGCGGGACGATGCGCGGTTGGCCGATTTCCTGGCCCTGCTGCCGGCCGGGCGGCACACGGTCGAGTTCCGGCATCCAAGTTGGTACGAGAAGCCGGTCTTCGACCTGCTGGCCCGCCACGACGTCGCGCTCTGCGTGTCGGACCATCACCACGCACCTGCCCCATGGGAGCAGACAGCCTCGTTCGTCTATCTGCGCGGCCATGGCCCCGGCGGCCGGTATCGCGATCGTTACCCGCCAGCAGAGCTGAAGTCGTGGGCCACCAGGATCGAGCGTTGGCGCGCCTCGGGGACGGCCGTTTACGCCTACTTCGACAACGATATCAAAAGCGCCGCCCCGGCCGATGCCGCCGTTCTGAAGCAGTTGACCACGGGGTAGGCGGGAGCAATTGTCGTTTTCTTGCGGGCAGAACGGGCTTATATGACCCTCTGCTTGATCGCACCGCCCGGCCGAAAGGCCGGGCGCCGTCATTTTGGAAAGACCGTTATGACCGACATTCTGATGCCGAAGGCGACCGCCGTCTGGCTGGTCGACAACACGTCTCTCACCTTCGATCAGATCGCCGACTTCTGCGGCCTGCACCCGCTGGAAGTAAAGGGCATCGCCGACGGCGAAGTGGCGCGCGACATCCGCGGCGCCGACCCGATCGCCAACGGCCAGCTCTCGCGCGAGGAACTGGACAAGGCGCAGAACGACTCGAAGTACCGCATGAAGGCTCAAAAGAGCCGTCATGCCGAGTTGCTGAAGCCGGTGAAGAAGGCCCCGCGCTACACCCCGGTGTCGCGCCGCCAGGACCGTCCGGACGCCATCGCCTGGTTCATCCGCAACCACCCCGAAGTGGCCGACAGCCAGGTCGCTCGCCTCCTGGGCACCACCAAGGCCACCATCGACCAGGTGCGCAACCGTTCGCACTGGAACTCGGCGAACATCAAGCCGGTGGATCCGGTCACCCTGGGCCTCGCCACTCAACTCGAGCTGGACGCAGTGGTCCGCAAGGCCGCCGACAAGAAGGCCAAGGACGACGCCCGTCGCGGTGTCGTGGATGGTCCGACCCTGGAGCCGGCCTCCGAGACCGGCGCCTTCGCCGATGACGACCAGCCCCATGAGGCCGAACGTCCGCTGTTCGATGAGATCGAGGACGACGAGGAC
>JAEXKM010000224.1 GCA_023445705.1 Pseudomonadota bacterium | reverse complement strand
ACCTGCGCCTGGCCCGCGTCGCGGCCGAAGCCGCCGTCCTCGCGGGCGATCACGAGCTGCAAACGGGCAAGTTGGCGGCCGCTGACGCCTTCTGGCGTGACGGCGCGGCGATGCTGAGGGTCGCGGGCGCCGAGCAGCCCGACCGCACCCACGACCGCGCGCGGCGCCTATTGGTCCTGCTGGATCAGAGGCGCTCGGATGGCGTGCGTCTCAATTCTGGACAATCTGGGGTTCGGAGCGCAAGCTACGCTTGGTGAACGTAGGTCAGTATTTCCAACAATGGAGACTGTGCCGTGGATGTTCCGATATTAAAGCCCGGAAAAATAGACGTTGTTATAGAGCTCGTCTTTGAGGCTAATTCAACGAAGCCGACCTTTAAATTAAAGTCCCCGTCGCCAGATCCAAACGGAATACATTTCGAGGGGGACAAGCTGGTCCTAGATGGCCGATCGGAGTGGATGCATATTAGATTCAAGATTAAGGACAATGGTCGTGGCAGAAATATTACCTTCCCGACCAAGAGCGCCGGTGCGATAACCTATTCCGACGACGCCAAGTTACCGCCGAAGCCTTGGAGGAAAGGGGAGAGTCATCAATTCCCGGACGTCGTGGCAACGGGAAGTAGTCTCTTCTTTTGTTACACAAACGATCCCGAGAATGTCGAAAGCTACTATGGAGTAACCTATTTTATTGATGGGGTGCCCCATACCCCGGACCCTCGGATAAAGAACGGCTTCTCGTTGGCTCCTGACGGTGGAGGGATGGCAAGCGCGGTCCAGAAGCCGGAATGCGAGTCGAACTAATCCTTCGCGCCGAGCTGGGGGGTTTCAGAGATAAATATCCTCGTACCGCGTTCGGGTCAGTTGTTCCGCCAGGGCCTCGACCGACAGTCGTTCGATCACCGCGTTGTTGAGGATCATCAGGAAGCGCGAGGTCCGCTCGCCGAGATAGAGGTCCTGCCGGATCGTCGTCAGGCCCATCTTCCGGCAGAACTCAAGATTCCCGTCGGAGAGGAAACGGATCTTCCGCTCCGGATCGACCACCCGCGCCCAATGGCCGACAGTCCAGGGGTCATTGGTCGCCAGGCAGATGATGGTGTCGAACCCCGCGGCGCGCAGCCTGTCGGCGCCGGCCACGAAATCCGGCAGGTGCTTCTCGGTGCAGATAGGGGTGAAGGCGCCGGGCGCCCCGATCACGATGGCGCGTCGCCCGCTGAACAGACTCTCGGTGTTGATCTCGACGATCTCGCCGTCCCGAATCTCCGCCAGTCGGGCGGGTGGGATGCGTTGTCCAACAGTGATGGGCATGCGAACCGCGCCTCCTTTTTTCAACTGACGGGTTAGCGGGAGTCTCACGGTCCGTCTGCTCCGGCTTGGCGGTGGACAGCGGCCCTGCGCGCATGATTGCCTAGGGGCAAAGCGTGGGAAGGAAACAATCGTGATCGGAAGCCGGCGCCTCGTCGACCCGCAACTGCTGCCGCTGCTGGACCTGATCCCGCCACCCAACCTCAACCTGGAGACGCTTCCCGCGCTCCGGGCCCGCCCGGTGATGTTCCAGGTCAATTCACGCGACGTCGAGCGCACGGACC
Source organism: Pseudomonadota bacterium (assembly GCA_023445705.1). Classification (GTDB taxonomy): domain Bacteria; phylum Pseudomonadota; class Alphaproteobacteria; order Caulobacterales; family Caulobacteraceae; genus Phenylobacterium. Next base: position 5,736 of record JAEXKM010000224.1, on the reverse strand, counting down.
TGACGGTCATGAGCATTCCGGGCCCGGCCGGCGCGCCGGAGGTGGAGGTGCTCTTCTATCGTCCGCGCGGGCTCACCGGCGCGGCTCCCTGCATCCTGCACATCCATGGCGGCGGCTATGTCGCTGGCAACGCCCAGAGCATGGAGCCGGTGCATCGCCGCCTGGCGGCCGACCTCTCCTGCTGCATCGCCTCGGTGAACTACCGACTGGCGCCCGAGACGCCGTTCCCCGGCCCGGTCGAAGACTGCTACGCGGCGCTCGCCTGGCTGGCAGGCAGCGCCGGGACGCTCCAGATCGACGCCGCGCGGATCGGGGTGATGGGCGAGAGCGCCGGCGGCGGGCTGGCCGCCGCCCTGGCCCTGCTGGCGCGCGACCGCGGCGAATACAAGCTGGCCTTCCAGCATCTGATCTATCCGATGATCGACGACCGTACCTGCGCGGTCCCCGAACCCCATCCCTATGTGGGCGAGTTCATCTGGCCGCCGGCCTCCAACCACTTCGGCTGGTCCAGCCTCTTGGGTCACGCACCGGGCGCCGACGGGGTGTCGCCCTACGCCGCGCCCGCCCGCGCCGAAGACCTGTCTGGCCTGCCGCCGACCTTCCTGGCCACCGGCGGGCTCGATCTCTTCCTCGAAGAGAACCTGGAATACGCCCGCCGCCTGATCCGGGCCGGCGTGCCGACCGAGCTCCACGTCTATCCCGGCGCCTTCCATGGTTTCCAATGGGCCGCGGAGGCCGACGTCAGCCGCGCGGCCGCGCGCGACTCCCAGGCCGCGCTCGAAAAGGCGCTCAGCGCCTCGGCCACCACCTGACGAAGCAAGGAGACCAAGCATGGCGAAGTTCGTCTTCGGAATGGTTCAGTCGCTGGACGGTTATGTCGACCACCTCGAACTGCCGCCGCCTGGTCCGGAGCTGTTTCACCACTTCTATTCCTGGGTGCGCGACCTCAGCGGCAGCGTCTACGGGCGCGTGGTCTACGAGCTGATGCGCTATTGGGAGGAAGACCGCCCTGAGTGGACCCCCGAAGAGCGGGACTTCGCCACGGTCTGGCGCCGCCAGCCCAAATGGGTGGTGTCCAACTCCCTGAAGACCGTCGGCCCCAACGCCACCCTCGTGACCGGCGATCTTGGGACGGCCATGCGTGAACTGAAGGATCGCGTCGACGGCGAGATCGAGGTGGCCGGCCCGAACCTGGCGCAAAGCCTTACCGAACTCGGCCTGATCGACGAGTACCGGCTCTATTTCCGCCCCTTCGTGCTCGGCCGTGGGCAGCCGTTCTTCGCGGGCGCTCGGCCGCCCTTGCGCCTGATCGGCAACCAGCCGGTGGGCGAGGACGCCTTCCAGCTGACCTACGTCCCGGCCTAGCCGACCGCGCGCGCCGTGGACAGCAGAGCTGGGTCGAATAGCATCCGGCCATGGACGAGCCCCACATCCGGCCCGCGAGGGCTGAAGACCTGCCAGGGATGCTGGCGCTCTATCGCCAGCTCAATCCGGACGATCCTGCAATCGACCTGGCCGCCGCCGAGCCGGTCTGGTCGGCCCTGCTCACCTCCGGCTTCACCACGCCGTTCGTGACGGAAATAGCAGGGGCGCTGGTGTCGTCCTGTACGCTGGCCATCGTCCCGAATCTCTCCCGCGGCGCCCGTCCCTATGGCGTGATCGAGAATGTCGTGACTGACGCCGCCCATCGCGGCGCTGGCCTGGGTCGCGCGATCCTCGCCGTGGCAGTGGACAAGGCCTGGGAAGCCGACTGCTACAAGGTCTTCCTGGCCACCGGCTCGCGGCGGGAGTCCACCTTGCGGTTCTACGAGGGCGCCGGGTTCCAGAAGGACGCCAAGACCTACTTCGAGATCCGGCGGCCCTAGGAGTCCACCCGATATGGCGCCGCTTCTCTGAAGCCTACAAATGCTCGGCGGTCTGGAGTGTTGGCATGTTCAGGATTCTGCTGGGCCTTGTCGTCGGAGCGGTGGTCGCCCTGGCCGGGATCTATCTCTGGCAACTGGCGGGCCACTCGATCTTTCCCTTCGGAGTCAAAAGCCCCACCGACCCCTACAAGCGGGACATGCTGGCGCACATGTCCTTCGCCGCCCAGGCCTGGGTGGTGGGCGGCTATGCGGTCGGGGTGGCGATCGGCGGCCTGATCGCCAACTGGATCGCCAACGCGCGGTGGCCGGCGGTGCTCATCGCCGTGATGGTGGCTGGCGCCTACTTCGTGACGCTCACCGCCGCTCCGCACCCCTTCTGGATGCAGGTCGCGGGCATCCTGCTGCCCTTCCTCGTCGGCCTCGCCGTTGCTGCGACTATCGGGCGCCGGAGGTTCTTGAACGGCTAGGCTGCCGTACCGGCCCTCGTCAGCTCGTCCACCAGCCGCGGGTGGCGTGGCATGCCTCCAAGGCCCGCTGATAGCCGCCGCGCTCGCGCAGCCGCGCCATATAGGCCTGCTCGGCCTCGCCGAACTCGAAGCCGATGTTCTTGCGCGCCAGCTCCAGTGCGTAGCCAACGGAGATATCCGCTGCCGTGAACGCCGCGCCCGCCATGTAGGGCGCATGCGCCAACTGGCGGGTGACCAGGCGCAGCCGGGTCTCGAACACGTCCAGCGCCTGACGCGCGCTCCAGTTGTTGCGCTCGTGTTCGGGGGCGATGTTTCGCGCGCCCGAGACGAAATAGGCCGAAGCGGCGAGCCCGGCTTCGCCCAGATGCAGGAACTGCTGGTAGGCGGGAAAGGCAGGATTCTGTGGGCCCGGCGCAAGCGGCGTCGGGCCATGGCGGGCCATCAGATATTCCATGATCGCAACGGACTCGACCATGGTGACGTCGCCGTCGCGGATCGCCGGGATGAACCCGGCAGGATTGATCGCAAGGAACTCCGGATCGTTCTCGACGCCGGCCAGGAGATCGACGTCGCGCAGCCGGTAGGCCAGCCCCATCTCCTCCAGCAGCCAGACGACCCGGAAACCCCTGCCTTCGCCGAAGACGGTGATCATTGGCGCCTTCCGTCTTGAACCTCGCCAAGCCGCACTCTGCGCCAAGGGGGCTCCGGCGGAAAGCGATCGAGCCGCGCCCGCGTCCCCAGGAGAACCCTGACCGCCCTTGGGGACAGACCCGATGGTCGCGGCCCGCGCCCGTCGGCAGGGTGGGGGAGCGTCGCTGCGTCAGTGGAGTCAGGCATGCTTGCCAGCGTTCGGGTCGGTCGTCGTCCCTCGGCGGTCCTGCTGTGCGCGGGCCTCATCCTCGCCGCGCCACGTCTCGCCGCCGCGGCCGACGACGTGGACGAGTTGGCCCGCAAGGTCTCCAACCCCGCGGCCTTCATGATCAGCGTCCCGATCCACGGCGATCTGGATTTCACCGACACCGCCGCCGGCAGGGTCGAGCAGGTGTTGCTGGACGTCGAGCCGGTGCTGCCGTTCCGGCTCAACGACCATTGGAACGTCATCTCGCACACCGATTTCCCGCTGATCTACGTGAACCCGCCCGGCTCGGGCGCGGACTTCGGCCTGGGAGACATCAGCCAGACCCTCTCCTTCACCCCCAGCGCGAAGAAGCCCCTGGTCTGGGCGATCGGCGCGCAGGCCAGCCTTCCGACCGCCACCAGCCGCGACTTCGGCTCGGGCAAGTTCTCCATCGGGCCTTCCCTGCTGCTGCTCAGCCAGACGACCGGCCTCACCTCTGGACTGTCGGCCAGTCACATGTGGTCGGTGGCCGGGCGCGACGACCGAGCCAATGTGAGCCTGACCGAGGTCCGGCCGTTTCTGGCCTGGCATATGGGCGGAGGGCGGACCATCTCGGCCAATATCGACGCAAGCTACGACTGGCGGGCCGAGCAGTGGGACGTCCCGTTGCAGGTTTCCTATTCCAAGGTGCTGCGCCTGGGCGGCCAGGCGATGAGCCTTTCGGCCGGCGGGAAGTACTGGCTCGATCGGGCCGACGGCTCCGACGCCTGGGGCGTGACCGCCGGTGTCGTCCTGCTGTTCCCCGAGGGTGGGAAGCCTACCGCAAAGCCAGGGTCATAGCCTTGATCTGCATGTAGTCCTCGATGCCGTAGGTGGAGCCTTCGCGGCCATAGCCGGACTGCTTGACCCCGCCGAAGGGGTTCGCCGCGTTGGAGACGAGGCCGGCGTTCACCCCGACGATCCCCGCCTCGATCGCCCGGCCCACCCGCATGGCGCGGTTGAGGTCGTCGGTGAACAGGAACGAGGCGAGCCCGAATTCCGAGGCGTTCGCCCGCGCGATCGCCTCTTCCTCGGTCTCGAAGGCGAAGACCGGCGTCAGCGGGCCGAAGGTCTCCTCGTGGCAGAAGAGCTCGTCGTCGCCACCGAAGGTGACAGTCGGCTGGAAGAAGTTTCCATCGATACGCTTTCCGCCGGTCAACACCTTGCCGCCGGCCGCGACCGTGCGGGCGATGTGGTCCTCGACCTTGGCCACGCCCTTTTCGTCGATCAGCGGGCCGATCGCCACGCCGGGCTCGAAGGGATCCCCGACCTTCAGCGCCGCGACCTTCTCGGTCAGGGCGGCCAGGAAGGCGTCCTTGATCCCGGCCTGAACGTAGATGCGGTTTGGGCAGACACAGGTTTGGCCTCCGGCTCGGAACTTGCCGGCCACCGTGCCTTCGACCGCGACCTCCAGGTCGGCGTCGTCGAACACCAGCAGCGGCGCTGCGCCGCCCAGCTCCATCGAAAGGCGCTTGAGGCTCGGCGCGCACTGGGCCGCCAGCAGGCGCCCGACCTGGGTCGAGCCGGTGAAGGAGAGCTTGCGGATCAGCTTGGACCCGGTCAGCCGCCCGCCGACCACGTCCTGGGCGCCCGTGACGACCGAGAAGCAGCCGGCCGGGGCGCCGGCCTCCAGCGCCAGGGCCGCGAGGGCGATCCCCGTGAACGGGGTCGCCGAGGCGGGCTTCAGCACCACCGGGCATCCGGCGCAGAAGGCGGCCGCCACCTTGCGAGTGATCATAGCCGCCGGGAAGTTCCACGGCGTGATCGCCGCCACCGGACCGACGGGTTCATGGAAGGCGAGGATCAAATCCTGCCCATTGGGGCTCTCTATGGCCTTTCCGTCCAACCGCTCCGCCATGCCGGCGAACCACTCAATGAAAGAGTTTGCGTAGCGGACCTCGCCCAGCGCCTCCTTCCAGGGTTTGCCGTTTTCCAGGCTGATCAGGGCGGCCAGACCATCCTCGTTGGCGCTAACCAGTTGGGCCCACTTGGAAAGAATGGCGCCGCGTTGCTTGCCTTTCAGGCCCGCCCAGGCGGGGAAGGCGTCCGCGGCCGCGGAAATCGCGCGATCGACCTGCTCAGCGGCCAGTTTTGGTACAAGTCCCACGATCGTCGCATCGGCAGGATTGCGAACCTCGATGACGTTGGGCGCCGATGCGGCGATCCATTCGCCGGCCACTAGGGCCGCTTCCCGGATCAGACCCTTGGCCTTGGCTTTGAGCTGTTCTGCAGGCGGTTGATCTGACATCAAAATCCCTCCGGGAAGCCTTGCCGAGTATAAGTTCCCAATGCGGAGCATGGCTCCGATCAACTTTTTCGTGTTGCGGCGCAAACCTTGCAACGCTTGACTCCGCACCGCGTTGGAGTCGTCATTGTACGTACATACTGCAGTGCAGCATGGTTAGTTGGAGGCGCGAATGACGGATTCGCCGTACGCCTACTCCCTCGCCCACGCCGAAGCCGGCTGGGCTTGGCGCATCTTCGACGAGGACGGCGAAATGGTCGCCCAAGGGCTGGACCTGTCCCA
>JAEXKM010000210.1 GCA_023445705.1 Pseudomonadota bacterium | reverse complement strand
CCGGAACCGACCCTGAAGCTGATGCGGGCCGCCCAGGCCAGGGACGCCGCCGAGGTCGAGCGCATCAGCGGCGCCTTCGAACCGCTCTGGGCGCTGTTCAGGGAGTTGACCAGCTACCGGATCGTTTATGCGGCGGCGAACGCCATGGGACTGACCGACGCCCAGCCGCCGCGCCCGATCCTGCCGCTGGCGACGCCCGACAAGGAACGGGTGATGGCGGCGATCGCAGGCCTGGCCGCGGTCTAGAACCGCCGGCGGCCGAAGGCGCGGTCGGCGACGAAGGCGCCCATCGCGATGGCGGCCACGGCGCAGACCATCATCCACACCGGATGGACGATAGTGGTCATGTTGAAGATCGACATGGCCAGGACCAGTAAGGCGACGATCCGTCCGGCCCAGGCCCGCCGGCCCGCGATCAGGTTGGCCACCGAGGCGCCGGCGATCGTTCCGAGGAACCAGGCGAGCAGGACCGCGATTTTGGCCTGGAAGGGGATCTTGGTCATGACCGTGGCCAGTTGGGCCGGATCGGTGAGGTTCACGCCGGCCGGGGGCGGAAAGATCGTATGCCCGACCCCTTCGACGGCGAGAATGACCACCATGCCGACGATCACGCCCACAATGACGCCAAGGATCAATCGCACCATCTCGCCCTCGAACTCCTGCCTCGACCGAGGACATTTTCCAAAGAGTGTTCGAGCGGCATACGGATGGGCTGCCGCTCGGGGCGCAACCTCGTCTAGATTGGCGCGATGCTCAAGGTTCTGAGATGACGGCGTCGGGATTTCATCCGTCACGGGGCAGGCTGGTCGATATCGGCGGACGACGTCTGCGGGCCGTGCCGGCGGGTCCGGCTGCGGCGAGCCCCTTGATCCTTCTGGAGGCCGGCTCGTTCGGATGCGCGGCCGACTGGGCGGTGGTGCAGGCGCGGCTCGCGGAAAAGGGCCTGCGGAGCCTGGCCTACGACCGGGCGGGCCTGGGCTATTCAGATCCAGGCCCATCCCCTCGGGACGCGCGGGCCATCGCCACGGACCTGGAGGCGCTGCTGGCCGAAATGGGCGAGACCGGCCCGCTGGTGGTCGTCGGGCATTCGATGGCCGGGCTGTTCCTGCGGGTCTTCGCGCCGCGCAATCGGCGGCGAGTGGCGGGCGTGGTCCTGGTGGACGCCGTCACGCCCGAGATGATGGACGCCAGGGGGCCGGCCATGGCCTTCCATGCCTACCGCCACGCCATGGGGCTGGTCGGCCGCTGGGCGGACTCCGGCTTCATGCGTCCGGTCTCGCTGGTCATCGGCGACCTGATCGGACTGGAGGGCGAGGCCCGCAAGGAAAAGCGCCGCGTCTATGGGTCGGCGACCCATGCGCGCTGGTCCGCCGACGAGGTGCAGAACTGGCTGCGATCGGTCCGGCAGGCCCGCGAGACGGCGTCCGGCTTCGAGCCGGAACTGCCCATCGCGGTGGTCACGGCCGGCGCCCGGGGCAAGGCCCTGCACGCCGCGCCGGCCCGCGCATCGCAGCTCGGCTATCTGGAGCACGCGCCCGGCGCCAACCATGCCAGCCTGCTGGGCAAGGCCTATGCGGACCCGATCGTGCGCGGGATCGAGCACGTGCTGACGGCGGCGGCGGCGCGCAAGGCGGCCTAGACGATGCGGGGTGTCGCCGGACGCCCGAAGTCGCACTCCAGGTCGCCGCGCGGCCAATGGCCGGCGTCGGCGGCGGCCGCATAGGTCGAGCAGAGGAAAGCCATCAGGGCGCCGGCCGGGTCGGGCGCAGAGCGCACCGCGTCGTAGGAGAGGACGAACTCTCCCAGCCCCTCATGGAAGAACGCGGACGCGGGTTCCACGGCGCGCGTGCGGAAGCCGTCCGGCTCCGGATAGGCGTAGGAATAGAAGGCCGGATAGTCCACCAGGCCGCCGCCGGGCCAGAAGCCGGCGCTGGAGACCTCGTGCGAATAGGCTTCGCGCGCGACGGCGTCGGGAAGGTTCGGCACCCGCCCGGATGCAGGGGCGCGCGGCGGCCTGAAAAGCGCGTCACCGCCAGGTCGAAGCTGCCCCAGAAGAGATGAACAGGGCTGATCTTGCCGAGGAACCCGGTGCGGAACGCTTCGAACACCTGGGCGATCTGGATGAGCGCGCGCCACAAGCGAAACGCGGCGTCCGGGTCATAGGGCCGCGCGGCCACATCCGAGCGGAATGGAACCGCGCCGGCGATCTCGTTGGGCCGGCCATCGATCCGCACCGGCAGGCCCGCCTGCTCCAACAGGCCGCTCACCCCATCGTAAAAGGCGGCGATGGTCTGGCCGGCCAGGGGGATCGCCTCGGCGAACCCGTTGCTGGCCCGGCAGCGCAGGGCATGGTCGAGGAAGTCGAACTCCAGGTCGAAGAGGTCCTGGCCATGCGGGACCGCCGAGGTGGTGAAGCCACGAGGCGAGACATAGAGCGCCACCTGCCAGCCGTGGTTGACCCAAGGCGCGCAGGCGGTGCGCGCCTTGCCCACGACTTGGCTCATCAGGTGCAGGGTTTCGAAGGTCCCGCGGTCCTTCGCGTAGTCGAGCCGTGGCCAGAGATCGGAGACGCCGCTGGCCATGGCCCTTCCCTCCTCACACCAGGTCGTCGAACTCGTCGACGAGCCGTTCGAGCTGCGACATGCCCGCCGCCCAGAAGGCCTTTTCCCGCGGGTTGAGGCCGAAGGGCTTCAACGCCTCGACATAGGCGCGGGTGCCGCCCGCGGCGAGCAGGTCTTCGTAGAGCGGGGCGAAGGCGACCGGGTCCTCACGGCGCTTCTCCATCAGGCCGCGCACCAGCAGATCGCCAAACGCGTAGGCGTAGACGTAGAAGGGCGCGTGCACGAAGTGGGTGACATAGGCCCAGTAGTGCTCGTAGCCGGGGTTCAGCTTGACCGCCGGCCCCAGGCTCTCGGCCATCACGTCCAGCCACAGGGCGCTGATGTCCTCGGGCGCCAATTCCCCTTCCTGCCGGGCGGCATGGAAACCGGTCTCGAAGCGGTGGAAGGCGATCTGGCGGACGACGGTGTTGAGGCCGTCCTCGATCTTGCCCGCCAGCAGGCCCAGGCGCTCCTGCTTGGAGGCCCCGGCCAGCAGGCGCTCGAACACCAGGCCTTCGCCGAAGATCGAGGCGGTCTCGGCCAGGGTCAGGGGCGTGTCGGCCAGCAGGGTGCCGAGCGGGGCGCAGAGCGTCTGGTGCACCGCGTGCCCGAGCTCATGCGCCAGGGTCAGCACGTCGCGCCGCTCGCCCATGTAGTTCATGAACACATAGGGGTGACGGTTGGCGGTGACCGGGTGCGAGTAGGCGCCAGACTGCTTGCCCGCGCGCGGACGCGCGTCGATCCAGGGGTGGGTGAAGAAGGTCTTGGCGGTGTCGGCGAACTTCGGGGCCAGGTCCGAAAAGCTTTCCAGCACCATGCCCTTGGCCTCGTCCCAGCCGTAGGTGCGCGGCTGGGCGGTGTCGAGCGGCGCGTTGCGGTCCCAGTAGTCCAGCGTCTTGCGGCCCATGACCCTGGCCTTCAGCGCATAATAACGGTGGCTGACCGAGGGATAGGCCTCGACCACCGCCGCCTCCAGCGCCTGCACGGCGTCGGCGTCGACCTCGTTGGCGATGTGGCGCGACGCGGCCGGGTCCGGATACTTGCGCCAGCGATCCTCGACCTGCTTTTCGAAGGCCAGGGTGTTCATGGCCAGCGCCAGGACGGGCGTGCGCTCTTCCAGGGCCTTGGCCAAGCCCTGCGCAGCCTGCTTTCGCCGGGCGACCTCGGGGTCGGAGAGGCGGTTGAGGGCCTCGGGCAGGGTCAGGCTCTCGCGGCCGACCTTGGCGACGAGGCGGGCCAGCGTCTCATCGAAGAGGCGCGTCCAGTTGGCCACCGCCGGACCGCGGTCGATAAGCATGCGCTCGAGATCGGGGCTGAGTTCGTGCGGGCGGGAGAGGCGGACCCGACGAATCCACGGGCGCCAGCGGGCCGCCGGCGGATGGGCCTTGAAGGCCTGTTCGATCTCGCTGTCCTCGAGCTGGTTCAACTCCAGGGTGAAGAACAGGCTCTCGGCGGCGATCTGGGAGGCGCGGGCGCGCAGGTCGGCCTCGAACTTGGCCCAGGCGGCGTCGTCGCGCGCGACCGAGGCCGAGAGCGCGGCGTAGGCGCCGACGCCCCATAAGCCGTTGGTGGCGGTCTCGTAGAGATTGATCCCGTGGTCGAGCACCTCGCCCAGGTGCAGCGGGTCGCCGCGCAGGGCGATGAAGCGGCCCTTGAGCTTGACCAGCTCGTCATTGGCGCTCTTGGCGGCGGCGAGATCGGCCTCGATCTTCGGGTCCTCGCGGCCCGCATAGAGGTCGGTGAGGTTCCACTCAGGAAGGGCGTCGAGTTTCACGGGAGCGTTCATGCGGTCAGAGATAGACCTTCGCGCGCGGGGTCGCTAGCGCTCCGCCCTCGTCATCCTAGGCCTTGTGCCTAGGATCCCTGTCGCCGCGGGCATTGAGCCGCGGCGCTGGGCCGAGGAGCACGCAGTTCTTCCCCGCATTTCAGCAGCGGCTGCGCGAGGGATCCTAGGCACAAGGCCTAGGATGACGAGCGGTGGGTGAGCTGGACGTCAGGCCAGACTGTCGTAGAGGTCATTCCAGTGCGGGTTTTCGCGCTCGATCAGGTTGATCTTCCACTGGCGCGGCCAGCGCTTGAGGGACTTCTCGCGCTGGATCGCGTTCGACATGTCCTCATAGGGTTCATACCAGACCAACCGCTTGAGGCCGTAGGTCCTGGTGAAGCCGCGATGGACACCTTGACGGTGTTCCCAGATGCGCCGCGAGAGCTGACTCGTCACGCCGATATAGAGCGTGCCGCGCATGCGGTCGGTCATGACGTAGACCGCGATGTATGTGTCCCGACCAACCATCCCTAGCTCTTTGGCGGCGGGCCTCCCTTGGCGGGCGGCACGACCGGGGCGGCGGCGCCTTTGGCTTCGGAGAGGACGTAGGCGCGGAGGTCCTCGGCGTCCTTGGGGCTGATAAAGCGGCTGAAGCTGGCCATGCCGCGTTCGGCGAGGGCGCCGTCGATCAGGACGGACTTCCAGCTGTCGGCAGAGAGCAGCATCTGCGAACGGCGCAGGTCGGGCAGGTAGGTCCCGGTGGCGTTGGGGCCATGGCAGACCTGGCAGTTCTGGTGGAAGAGCGCGAAGCCGTGCTTGGCGTCCCCCGCGGAGCTGACGCCGGTCAGGTCGAGGTCGATCCGCTCGGGCCGCTGGTAGGCCGGGGCCGTGGCCTTGCCGCCCAGCTTGAAGACCATCAGCCGGCCCGGCAGGCGCGGGCGGTCGGGCAGCATGGTCGGAGCCGAAAGCGCGCCGGCGCCGCCATAGCCGACCATCTGGGCCACGTACTGCTCGCCATCGATCTCATAGGTCATGGGTGCGGCGATGACGCCGTTGTCGGTCTTGTAGGACCAGAGCTTCGTGCCGTCGGCCGCATTGTAGGCGGCGAACTCGCCCTGGGCGGCGCCCTGGAAGATCAGGCCGCCGGCCGTCGAGAGCACGCCGGCGTTCCAGAAATAGGGATGCTGGATAGTGAAGCGCGCCTTCTGGGCCACCGGGTCCCAGGCGATGAGTTCCCCCTTCACCATGGCCTTGATGGCCGCGATCTGCGCCTTGTCGCTGGGCAGGGCGTTGGCGAGGAAGTCGGTGCCGACGTTCCAGGCGCCCGGGCGATAGGTGTAGCCCTTGTCCGGCGTATAGGCGAAGGGCACCACCTGGGCCGGGATATAGACGAGGCCTTCCTTCGGGTTGAAGGCCATCGGGTGCCAGTTGTGCGCGCCGAAGGGGGCCGGGACCTGGACGGAGGCGGCGTTTTCGTAGCGTACGCCGGGGTTTTCCACGGGGCGGCCGGTGGCCGGATCGACGCTGGAGGCCCAGGTGATCGGCACGTAGGGCTTGGCCGAGATCAGTTGGCCGTTGGTGCGGTCGAGAACATAGAAGAAGCCGTTCTTGGGCGCCTGCATCAGCACCTTTCGCGCCTGACCGTCCACCTTCATGTCAGCCAGGATGATGTGCTGGGTCGCGGTGTAGTCCCAGCTTTCGCCGGGCGTCGTCTGATAATGCCAGACGTACTCGCCGGTGTCGGGCTTGAGGGCCAGAATCGAGGACAGGAAGAGGTTGTCGCCCTTGCCGTCCGAGCGCTTCACGTGGTTCCAGGGCGTGCCGTTGCCGACCCCGACATAGAGGATGTCGAGTTGCGGGTCGTAGGCCATGGCGTCCCAGACGGTGCCGCCCCCGCCCGTGGACTTCCAGCCTTCGCCGAACCAGGTGGCGGCGCCCTTCTCCTTCATGACCTTGTCAGAGGCGGCGTTATCGGGCTGACCGTTGGGATTGGGGGTCGTGTAGAAGCGCCAGACCAGCTTGCCGTCGGCGGCGTCATAGGCCGAGAGATAGCCGCGCACGCCGTACTCGCCGCCGCCGTTGCCGATCAGGACCTTACCCTTGATAACTCGCGGGGCGCCCGTGATGGTGTAAGGACGCGAGGTGTCGGTGGTCTGCACCGACCAGGCCGGCTTGCCGGTGGCCGCGTCGAGGGCGATCAGCCGGCCATCGAGGGCGCCGACATAGACCTTGCCCTTCCAGACCGCGACGCCGCGGTTGACCACGTCGCAGCAGGCGTCGAAGCCCTTCTTGCCTTCGACCTTGGGATCGAAGGACCACTTGAGCGCGCCGGTCTTGGCGTCGAAGGCGTAGACCTTGGACCAGGCGGTGGTGGTGTAGAGGACGCCGTCGACCACCACGGGGGTGGCCTCCTGCCCGCGGTCGGTGTCGAACTCGTGCATCCAGGCCAGGCCGAGCTGGCCGACGTTCGAGACGTTGATCTTGTCGAGCGGGCTGTGGCGCTGCTCGTCGTAGGTGCGGCCGTAGGAGAGCCACTCGCCATTGGTCGAGGCCGCTTCGATGCGTGCGCCGTCGACGTCCGCATTTCCCTTCAACCCGTTCTGGCCGCAGGCAGCCAGGACCATCGTCGCCGCGAGCGCCGCTGCAAGCTTCAAGCTCTTCATAGATCGCCTCCCGCTGGCCCACTGAGCGGGGCCATTGGCGGAACTATGCGCGGTTGGCGGCATGCGGCAAGCGTGCCGCTAGGTCAGTCGGCCCGCGTAGAAGCGATTCGCCTGTTGAGGGAATTAAAAGGCGCTTAGCAAAATCGGGGCCACGGGCCAGCGCCGGTGCAGGCGCCGAAGCGCCGCAAGCACGGGCCTCGGAGCCCTGCGTTATGGTTTCTTACGGCTCAGCTCGTTAACGCCTGACTCAGGAGTCCGAAACCCCCCCTTTACCCAGTCGCTGTATCAATCCGGATCAACGAAAGCCTCGTCGGCCATCCGGCGAAGACGAGCAACGGTCCAGGTGTGGGTGTTCAAATGACCAAGACGGTCCTTGTGGTGGACGACGATCCGACGCAACGGCGACTGATCCAGGCCGTGCTGGAACGCGAAGGTTTCGCCGTCGCCCACGCCGAGAACGGCGATGCGGCGATCAAGCACCTGCAGTCCGGCGCGTCGGCCGATGTGATTCTGCTGGATCTCGTCATGCCGGGCCTGACCGGCCAGGACACCCTGAAGGAACTGCGGGCCCGCAATTTCGCCCAGCCGGTGATCGTGCTGACCGCCACCGGCGGCAT
>JAEXKM010000206.1 GCA_023445705.1 Pseudomonadota bacterium | reverse complement strand
GACGGTCGGCCATGACCTCGAACTGCAGTTGCCCGACGGCGCCGACGATGAAGTCCGAACCGATCTGCGGCCGGAACAGCTGGGTCACGCCCTCCTCGGCCAGGCCCTCCAGCGCCTTCTTCAGGTGCTTGGCCTTCAGCGGATCCTTCACCCGCACGCGCTGCAGGATTTCCGGGGCGAAATTCGGCAGGCCCGCGAAGCGGATCAGGCCGGTTTCCGACAGGCTGTCGCCGACCCGCAGGACCCCGTGGTTGGGAATGCCGATGACGTCGCCAGCGAAGGCCTCCTCGGCCAACTCGCGGTCCGAGGCGAAGAACATGATCGGCGCGTTCACCGAAAGTTGGCGGCCGGTGTTCTGCACCTTCAGCTTCATGCCCCGCTGGAACCTGCCCGAGGTGAGCCGCAGGAAGGCGATACGGTCCCGATGGTTCGGGTCCATGTTCGCCTGCACCTTGAAGACGAAGCCGGTCACTTCGCGGTCGCCCGGCGCGACATGGGTCGGCTCGCCGTTCTTCACCGCCGCCACGGCCTTGGGCGGCGGCGCATAGGAACCCAGCCCGGCCAGCAGTTGGTCGATGCCGAAATGGCGCAGGGCCGAGCCGAAGAACACTGGCGTCATGTGCCCCTCGAGGAAGGACTGCGGGTCGAAGGGCTTGGAGGCCTCCTGGACCAACATCGAGCTTTCCTCGAGCTCAGCCTGCTCTTCCGGATCGAGATAGCTGACGATGGCGTTGCCGCCGAACGCCACCGGATCGGGGTGGCCTTCCTCGCGGTTCTTCGAGAACGGGACGAACTGCTGCGTGCGCAGGTCCAGCATCCCCTTGAAACGTCCCCCCGAACCGGCCGGCCAGAACAGCGGCGCAGGATCCAGGGCCAGCTTGGAGGCGATTTCGTCCAGCAGCTCGATCGGGTCCTGGGCCTCGCGGTCCATCTTGTTGATGAAGGTCACGATCGGGATGTCGCGCAGACGGCAGACCTCGAACAGCTTCAGGGTCTGCGGCTCGATCCCCTTGGCGGCGTCCAGCACCATGACCGCGGCGTCCGCGGCGGTCAGCGTACGATAGGTGTCTTCCGAGAAGTCCTCGTGGCCCGGCGTGTCCAGCAGGTTGAACATCAAGCCGTCGTGGTCGAACGTCATGACGCTGGCCGAGACCGAGATTCCGCGTTCGCGCTCGATCTTCATCCAGTCCGAACGGGTGCGGCGGTTCTCGCCGCGGGCGCGCACGGCGCCCGCCGCCCGGATCGCCCCGCCGGCCAGCAGCAGGTTTTCCGTCAGCGTCGTCTTGCCGGCGTCAGGATGGGAGATGATCGCGAAGGTGCGGCGGCGCGCGGCCTCGGCGGCGGGGGAGTTGCTCATGGGGCGGCGATAGCACCCCTTTCGGTCCCTGCGAAGCCGGCGCGGTCACCGTGTCGCCCCTTCAAGCGAGTCGATCGCGGCGGGCGCGGCGAGTTGATCCATCCGGCATTGCCGCGGCGCCTTGTCCGGCCGCCAGCGCAATAGTCTCGTCCCGTGGCGAAAGCGATCGCCCGTCACGTGATCGTAGCGCACCTCGACCACAAGCTCGGGCCGCAACGGAGTCCAATCCGCCGTTCGTTCGGTGGTCCAGCGGCTCGGCCCGCCCGGGGCCTTGCCGGTGAAACCGGGCGGTTCCGCCAGCGCCTCCAGCCGCCGGGTCAGCGCCGGGCGCTCGTCGCGCGACAGGCCCGAGGTGAAACCCACGTGGTTCAGCAGTCCGTCCTCGTCGTAGAGGCCGAGCAGCAGCGAGGCGACTTGCCGTACGTCACGCTCATAGCGGAAGCCGCCGACCACGCAGTCGGCGGTTCGCATACGCTTGATCTTCAGCATCGCCCGCTGGCCGGGCTGGTAGGGATCGCTCGCCCGCTTTGCGATCACCCCGTCAAGGTCCGCGCCGGCGCCGGCCAGCCACCGCCGCGCCTGGCGAAGGTCGCTCGTCTGAGGCGACAACCGGAGCGCCGGGCTTTGGCCGAAGGCCCGGAACATCGCTTCCAGGGCGTGTCGCCTGACGGTCAGCGGCTCGCCGGCCTGTCCGCGGCCCGCTTCATCGACCAGACAATCGAACAGGACGTACTGGGCGGGGGTCTCCTTGGAGAGCCTCTCGACCCGGCTCGCCGCAGGATGAAGTCGCATCTGCAGAGCTTCGAAGGACAGCCGACCGTCTATTGCGATGGTCAGTTCGCCGTCCAGCACGAAGCGCTCCACGGGCAGCGCCTCGAGCATCTCCACGATCTCCGGGAAGTAACGGCCCAGCGGCTTGCCGGACTTCGACATCAGCTCGACGCTCGTTCCGGCGCGAAAGGCGAGGCACCGGAACCCGTCCCACTTCGGCTCGAACAGCCAGCCTTCGCCGTCCGGCAGCTCTTCGACGAGCAGCGCCTCCATCGGCTCCAGGTCCAGCGGCGTTGCGAGAGCGGGCGACATGAAAGGCCAACGGAAGCCTGGCCCGCCCGTTCCCCGCCAGGCTGGCCGCCAGTCAGATCCCAGTCAGGCAGCCAGCCGCCGCCAGACCTCCCGGTCGGTGACCAGGGTGTCCATCAGCCCGGCCTCCTGCCGGCTTGAGAGACGCGCCATGACGATGAAGTCCACATGGGCGTAGCGGATGCTGACCTCCTTGGGCGAGCATCCGTAGCGGGGAGCGGTGAACAGGGCTGCGTTGATCGAGGGCGCCTTGGCGATGATGAGCGCCGCCAGACGCCGGCCGCGTTCAGGCCGGTCGAAGTGCAGCAGCGGCTCTTCGGAATAGAGTTCCTGCCCGAGCTGGCTCACCACGTTGAACGGCAGGGCCTGGAAGGCGCGCACGCTGATCCGCGGGGACAGCTTCAACCCATCCAGATTGAAAACGACGTCGTTCAACAGAAAGAGCATGCCAGCAAGCGCTCGGACCGGCGGGGTGGAACACTCTGCCGCAGGCCTCCTTGAGACGTGGTTGCGAAGCGCGGTTAACCGGCCCTAACCCTGTTCGACCGGCTCGGTCAGGAAGTGTCGGCCCTCGCGGTCCTCGATCTCGACGACCCAGATGTCGGGATCGATCCTGGCGGCCCGCTCGATGTAGCGGTCGAGGTCGGGTTCCTGGTCCGATAGCGCCGGCCGCATCCAGATCCGTTCGCCGTCTCCTTGCGTCGCCTCGCCATAGAGCCGCGCCGTGCCGTCGCTGCGATTGAGCACCTTGACCAGCACGCTTCCGGCCCGCGCATCGCCCTTCCGCGCCACGACCGCAAAGCCGCCGCCCAGTTCGGCGCGGCGGATCAGAGCGGCGACCCAGATGTCGGTGGAAAGCAGCATTAACCAGTCTCGATAATCGAACGAAAAGGCCAAATTCCTAGATTGGCCGCCAACCTATACGAGAAAATCAAAAGGCATGACGAGTACGCGCAGAATTGCGCGGCCCGTCGTGTGTGGATGGATGGGGTTGGCCGCGGCCGGGGGTTTCCTGGTTGCGCCTGGTGTTTCGGTGGCAGGAGCCGCCGACCTCTTCTACGAGCGCACGGTGATGGCCGCCGCCGACCAGAGGTGCGGCCTGTTCGAGCCGGCGGTCAGCGCGGCCCTGGCGGCTGGCCGTATCCAGGCCCAGGGCGCGGC
>JAEXKM010000138.1 GCA_023445705.1 Pseudomonadota bacterium | reverse complement strand
GCTCGTTTTCATGTCCCTATGTCCCGTGAACCAGCCAAGGTTGCAAGGCTGGCGATAGGCCGGGCCGGCGCGAGGCGCTGGGGTCAAGGAGCCTGAGGTATCCGCCCGCCGATAGCGCGCGGCCGGTACGCACGAGGCGGATAGCAGCATCACGGACCGACGAGGTGCGCCAATCGTAGCGGTCGACCGCCTCTTCGCCGAAGATGTCGGCAGCGATTTGCCGGTAAGTTGCGTGCGCCTGCGCGGCGTCGAGGGCGCGGAGCACGCGTTGCAAGCGGGCGCGCTGCTGATCGGATAGGTCCGCCGCAAGCCCCCCTCCGCGCAACACGCGTTCAAGATCAGATACCCCCTTCAGCGCGGCGGAGAACGAGCCCGAGATCGGAACGATGGCGGCGAGCGGCTCGGACGGCTCACATCCCTCGACGAACGCTTGCAAGCCGCCGCTCAGCTTCACATGCACGCCGTCGACGGTGCGCCGCAGCGCAGTCACGTCCAGGACATGGTCGAGACGAACCCCGTCGTCATTCGCAGCACGTCGAAGCCAGATGACATGTGTTGGGGCGACTTCAGGTCGCCAGTACACATCTTGCGCCACGCGTTCAGTTGAGGGATCCGCGACAAACTGGAGGCCCCAAGGCCGCGCCTCGGCGCATCCGCTAGATGCATGCCGACGGTAGCGCTCGTTGCGGCGCAGGAATTCCCACGCGAAGTCCGTACGCCGAAGGGTTGGCATGATCGAAACGCCCCGCCAGTGGGTCCTCGAACACAATCAGATGCGAGAAACTACGAAATCCGGAGGCGAGGACGGGATAGTGGGGCTCGACGCACCATCTGCGCGGTAATTTGGCGCGCGGCGCGCCATCCGCATGCACGGCTAGCTCGTCCCGC
The DNA here is from genome assembly GCA_023445705.1 of Pseudomonadota bacterium. Lineage (GTDB taxonomy): Bacteria > Pseudomonadota > Alphaproteobacteria > Caulobacterales > Caulobacteraceae > Phenylobacterium. Next base: position 12,903 of record JAEXKM010000138.1, on the reverse strand, counting down.
TGCCGCAATTCGCCTTCCACTTGCCTGGATCAGCGCCAGATGTCGACGCGTGCAACGAGCAGGGCCGCGAAGTGATTTGAGACGCGCTCTTCAACGCAGACAGCCGATCAGCTTCTCGTCAGCCGCCCGACTGCCTCCGCAACGGTTTCAATGTTCCTATTTTCGAAAGCCGTTCGAGGCGTTTCAACCCACCTGCGCGAGCGTCTCCCGCGCACTTTCATTAACGGTGAACGGCACTCACGCGTTCGCGTACTTTAGTAGTTTTCTTTCCAGTCCCGGGGCGCGGTGCCCGCCATTCACGGCGGGGACCGCGCCCTTCTTCTGCCAAGGGCCCCCGAGCTCTGCATCTTGCGTTGAGTTCCGTGTTCCACGCACAAGAGCGCTTCCCCGCCAACCAATGATCCACAGCAACAAGATGTCCCCGCGTCACCATGCCATGGTCGAGGCCAAGAGCCTTTGCCGCACGCTGCCAAGCGCCCCCTCCCCCCGTGAGCGCGCACAGGCCATACTGACGCTGTTGATGCGGGTCGAGACTTGGTCGCCCGCCCAGGAAGCCAGGATCATCGCTTTCAGCGATTGGCTGGCCACGCGGCCCCACGACGGGGTGCTGAGAGACAAGTGCAAGCAACTTCTCGCCGGCCTCAGCTGAGAGCCGTCGCAATGCGGCCGCCCTCGTCCCTAGGCTTCCTTCTCAGGAGGTTGCGCCTTCCAGAAGGCCAGCAAGACGGCAGCGACCATGAGGCCCGACGCCACGTAGAAGGCCAGCCCTGGAATCGATGAGATGGTCTCGTGGCGAACTGACCAAGCGAACACCATCCCAAAGATCATCGGCCCGGCGATCGAAGCGACACCCATCATACTTTGATTGGCGCCCTGCAACTGGCCCTGCTCCTCTGGCCGGACCAAGCGGGTCATGAGCCCCTGTAGACCAGGCATCAGGAATCCCTGCAGCGCCTGCAGAGCCGCGCCAACCAGGAACACCCATCCGTTCGCCATGGCGCCGTACCAGGCATAGCAAGCCGCGCCGGATACAGCCCCGAGCAAGATGGCGTTCCTCAAGCCAATCCGAGCGACGACGGGCCCGACCAGGACCATCTGAACAAAGACCCCAAGAACCCCGATCAGCAGAAAAGCGGCGCCCTCCATGCCGGTCGACCAACCGTAGCGGTGGGCGGTGTAGAGGACATAGATCGTGGGCAGGACCATTTGAGAAAGCTGGAAGAGAAAAGCCACGCCCGCGAGAGGAAGCAGGTCCGAGTGCGAGCGGAGCAGCCTCAAGGCGCCCAGCGGATTGGCCCGGCCCCACTCAAACCGTTTGGCGCGTCGCTCCTTCGGCAGCGACTCCGGCAAAACGAGCAGGCCATAGATCGCATTGGCGAAGGTAATGACGGCCGCGGCAATGAACGGTAGTCGCAGCCCGTACTCGCCCAGTAGCCCCCCGATCATCGGCCCCACGATGAAGCCGATGGAGAAGGCTGATGCCATCAGGCCAAAGGTCTTGGCGCGCTGATCTGGCGGTGTGACATCGGCGAGATAGGCGTTGGCGGTCGACATCGTGCTCGCCGTCGCGCCATTGAGCAGCCGTCCGGCGAGCAGCCACCAAAGGTTCGGCGCATAGGCCATGAGAAGGAAGTCCAAGCCGAGCCCGAAGAATGAGATCAACAGCACCGGCCGCCGCCCAATCCGATCGGACAGCATGCCGAGGAGCGGCCCGCAAAAGAGCTGCATCACACCCCAGCTGGTCGCGAAGAGCACGTTCCACTCAGATGCCGACGAAGTGTCGCCGCCGGCCAGCTCCCGAATAAGGTTTGGAACAATCGGCAGCATGATCCCGAACGAGATCGAGTTCATGAGAGCCGACGCGAAGATGAAGCCGAAGGCGGCCTGGCGCGGCGCCGAGCCTCTCGCCGACTGGCTCACCCCACCGGCGCTAGTCAAATCACCCATCCAAACTCCCCCCAGGCCACGTCATGGGGCTCAGGTGCCCTTGTCGCGTGCGCCAAATGTTCGGATCAGCCGCTGCTGCCGCCGCCGTACATCTCGCGGATTCGAATTGCGTTCGACAATCCGATCAGAATTCCCCCGCCAGAGCGCTTGTGAAACTCCGTTCGAAGCTTTCGAGATCTTCTTACCGTCAGTCGGGCGGGGTCGGGACTTGCTCCCGATCTCGTTCGGCCTGCTCGGCATTTTCTCCTTATTTCACTTTGGCTCCGCTCCCTGCGGGCGGAGCCAACTTTTCGACAGCGGCGAAACTCGCTCTACGTCCGTGCCGGGCGCGCCTTTTTTGGGCGCAGACCGCGCCAGTTTCCGGCGCAGCAAAATTGAGGTCGACGCGGCGCTCAGCGGAGCACTACTCAGACGACGTTGCTGGCGAGCGAAACGCGGGTCAAGCTTGCAGCCCGCTCATGCGCGCCAGATGATGGAGGCGGCGGGCGCCGTGAAGCGGCCGACGTTCAAGAGCCAGGGGCGACTCAGTCGCGAGGCGGCGAGCGCTCGGCGAGATAGCGGGCTTCGTGCTGCGAAGATTCCAACGCCCGCCCCCTCACTACCGCCCCTAGGTAAAGACGCAGAGAAAAATACAACTATACTTTGAGTCCATGCGCGCAATGCGCGAGGGTATCTATCCTCGAACGATGGCGGGCGGAGGGGTATGGACGACGCGACCCCAGGCAATGGTCTTAGCCAGGACGCCCTGCTGGCGGCCGCTCTGCGCGCCGTACGCCGGGCGCGCGGCATGCGCGCCACTGACGTCGCGCTAGCGATGGGCCTTCCCCTACGCACCTATCAGCACTTCGAGGAGGGAACGGGTCCGTTTGACCTTGAGAGAATTCGTCTGTTCTCGGAGGCGACCGATAGCGACCCGTTCGCCATTGTCGCCAGTATCTGGTTGCGGTCGCCCGAGTTTGCGGTTCGCTCGATCGACAGCAAGCCAATGGTGGTCATGATGCTGGCCCTGAGCCCATTCCAGGAGGAAATGGGCGACGACTTGGTGTTGATCGAACCGCGTGTCTGGTGGGGCGGGTTCAGGCGCCTGTTTCAGGATCTGACGGAACATGTTCGCAAGCGCGACCTCACGGCCGAGACGTGGCTTGATGAACAAGCCGGGCGATTGGGCCTGCGCTCAACCTTTCTTCCCAAGGGCCGGCGCCGCCACACAGGGGATGGCCAAGACTGACAATGGCTAAGCTCGGGCGCATAGTCACTGCATGGAGAATCGCTTCGCCATCCGGCCCGACCCAGGCGGCTTCAGTGTCTACGACCTGACGACCGGCGAGACGCTTATGATCGCGATGGAGCGGCAATCTGGCCTGTCGCGGGAAGACGCGGAGCATACCGCTACGGTCTTCAATCGAGGGGCCGACCTGCCAGCCCAGAAAACGCACTAGCACCGGTCGAACGGTTGCGCCTGCTCGCCCGTGCGCCGCCGAGGCTCTGCCCAGCCGCGACCTAGATTTGCGCCGCAGGCGAAAGCCCCTCCATCAGCCGCTGCAGTATCACCTCGACACCTCGCGGCCGCACAGGTCCAGAAAGTCGCCCCGGCGCGCCGGCGAGGTCCGTCGGCTCCTCCACGTCCGAAGTTTGCATTCGTACTTCGGACCGTGGGGCAGACCGACCAGCCTGACAGGACCAACTGTTCTCCCAGTCGGTCCAGTTCTGGAACTACCGACAGAGGCGCGAACAAACGCGAAAAACTGCGAGAACATTCGCGAACTAGCGGCGCACAAGACACGCCGTAACACTTTGATTTTTAAGCGAATTCCGTCCAGTCCATCATCGGGGCGACGGACAGCCTGTGCGAAGGAAGCGATTGCATCGGGTCGGCGGGCGTTTTGTCCAAGAGGACGCGGGTTCTACGCCATTATGCCAGGACTTTCCCGGAATTTTGCGTCGCGGGCGGCGCTAACGGGCGCGCTTGCCGCCGCCCATCATCTTCCCGGCCACCAACAGCGCCGCCACGCCCGCCGCGCCGACCCCCAGGGCCAGCCCGACCTGGCGCCCCCGTCCGGGAGCCACGGTGATTCTGTGGAAAAGTTCGCCTTCCACCGCCCACCAGGCCCCAGAGGCCTTGTCGAAGCCGTGGCGCTTGAACCGCGTGGCCGCTTCTCTCGCAAGGTCTGCGGCCTCTCCGGCGCTGCGCCCGGTCGCCAGGAAACCCGCGTCCGGCCGGACCCGTTTGGGATCGTCGGCCAGTCGCCAGCTCTCGCGCAGCACGTTGAAAACGCGGCCAAGTGGCGCATGAGTGGAAATCGTGGGGCGACGACGCAGAAAGCGCTGGATAGACTCCGCCATACGCCAATTGGACTCCGAGCTTTTCCGGCCGCGCCGGAGGGGGATGATTCCGAGCTTGGCGCCTCTGCGAGGACCCTGGACCTAAAGTATGCGTGAATTTGTCGACCTAACGGGCGTATCGGGCGCCGCCTATCGTTTCCGGGCCTGGCCGGCCACGGACCATCACACCCCGACCGCGGGCAATTTCGCGGTCCTGGTGTTCGAAAACGATCGGCCGGTGATCGTCGCCCTGGGCGTCAGCAGCGATCTTTCCCGCGCCAAGGCCGCCACTCAGGAGACCCTCGCCTCCTCGTCGGGCCACCTCTTCACGCGCCTGAACGTCTCGCGGGCCTCCCGCCACGCCGAGCATGACGATCTGCTCGCCGCCCAGCCCAAGGCGACGGTCTTCGATCAGGAAATCTGAGCGTAGGCGCGCATGCGCCGGATGGCTCCGGGCGGAGCCCCCAGGTGCCGCTTGAACGCGCGACTGAACGCCGGCACGGATTCGTAACCCAGCCGGGCGCAGACCTCGGCGATGCTCAGCCCCTGCTCGGTCAGCAACATGCTCGCGACATACATCCGCCAGCGGACCAGATAGCGGGCCGGCGAAACTCCCAACGCGCGCGCGAACCGCTCGGCGAAAGTCGACCGCGAGAGCCCCGCCACGCTCGCCAGGGCGGCGACAGACCAGTCGCGGGCCGGGTCCTGGTGGATCGCCGCCAGGGCGCGGCCGATCCTTGGATCGCGGATCGCCGCCATCCAGCCATCGGCGTCACGCCCGCCCTCACGCACCCAGGCGCGGATGAGCCGGGTGATAATCACATCGGCCAGGCGCGAGAGCACGGTGGCCGCGCCGATCTGCTGACCCAGCACCTCGTCGGCCATGGCCGCCAGCAGGGCCGGCAGCGTCGGATCGCTCTGGGCCTGGGGCACGCTGATCACCGCAGGCATGAGTTCCAGCAGCGGATTCAGGCACGGCTCGCGAAAACGCACCGCGCAACAGGCGAGCACCGTGCTGCCGACGCCTGCGCCCTCCAGCCGAAACACCCGATCCCCGATCGCCCGCATCGGCATGTCCTGGATGCAGGTCGTGCGGCCGCCAGGCTCGTCGCTCAAGCAATGGGTCGCGGCCTTCGGCAACAACACCGCATCGCCGGCCTTCAGATGCAGGGGCTCCTGCCCTTCAAGCCGCAACCAGCAATCGCCTTCGACGACGAAGTGCAGCCGCGCCGATCCGTCGCTCGGAAAATTCAGTCCCCAGGGGGAGGAGAAACGGCAGGAACCGTACGACACCCCCACGATACGCAGATCCTTGAGGATGCGGCTCAGCGGATCTTCGTCGACCGCCAGGTGCAGGCGGCGGGCGCAGAGCTCTCGCGCCTCGTCCCTGGCCCGGTCGGTCAACCTCGCCTGCAATGTCGCCATCGATCGTCCTTCACGGCGCCTGGGTCCGCAGACATGTGTATGGCTCGCCGGCCGATCCATGCCTTCGGCTCTGAAATTCTTTGCCGATCGTCCGGCTACAGGGCGCAGTTCGCCGCCGCACGCCGGCGCATGCGCACCGACTGCACCGCGACCGCGCCCAGCGCGCAGGCCAGGCCGCAATAGGCCGGCGCCCCGATGACCCCGAACTGATCGACCAGCACGCCGCCAGCCACCGCGCCGCTGGCGATAGCGACCTGGAAGGCCGCGGTCAGCAAGCCGCCGCCCAGCTCGGCGCGGTCGGGAGCGTCCCGCACCATCCAGGCCTGCAGCCCCACAGGCAGGGTTGCGAAGGCCATGCCCCACAGTGTCAACGCCGCGCCTGCGGCAAGCGGCGTCCCGTCCGTCAGCGGCAGCATCGCCATGGAGAGCGCGACCAGCCCCGCCCCTGCGATCACCGCCAGCTTAGGGTCGCGCTCGGCCAACAACGCACCGGCGAAGTTCCCAATGAAGCCCGCCCCGCCGAAAGCCAGCAGGACCAGCGAGATAGCGCCCACCTCCAGTCCCGCGATCTGCTCCAGCACGGGCCGGATATAGGTGAAGCCCGCGAAATGGCCGCTGATCACCAGCAGCACGGCCCCCAGCACCACTTGAACGGGGCGCCGCCCGGCGACCTCCGCAAGGTCGACAAGCCGCGCCGTCGAAGTCGAACGCAGCTTCGGCAGGGTGAACCACACGGCCAGCAATGCCGCCGCGCCGACCAGGCCGGCCAGCATGAAGGCCGCACGCCAGCCCCAGACTTCGCTGACATAGGCGCCGATCGGCGCCGCCGACACCGTGGCCAACGACACGCCCGTGAAGATGATCGACATCGCCCGCGCCAGCGCCGGCATCGGAACCAGCCGCATCGCCGTGGCCGCCGACATCGACCAGAAGCCGCCGAGGCTCGCGCCCAGCAGCACCCGCGCGACCAGCAAGGTCGGCAGATTGGCGGCCAGGGCCGTGATCGCGTTGGAAAGGCAGAGCAAGGCCAGCAGGCCGAGCAGCACCTTGCGCCGGTCGAACCGGCTGGTGAACACCGGGACCAGCAAGGCCGCGAAAGCTCCGACCACCGCCGTCGCGGTCACCGCCTGTCCGGCCGCGCCCAGGCTCACGCCCAGGTCTGCCGCCAGCGGCGTCAGCACGCTGGCCGGCAGGAACTCTGCGGTCACCAGGGCGAAGACGCTCAACGACAGGGCCACGACGCTTCCCCAAAGCGCCCGATGCGGTCCCTCTGTCGTCGCCTCCGTCCCGTCGGCCTCGATCGCTCGAACTGTCTGCATGCCTGCCTCCTGGCGTTGGTGGGGGCGAGGTATGCAGGTCCGGCCGGCCGCTCAATGTCGCCGCCGCCGGAAGTCTTGACCGTTCGTCCGGAGGTGCGGGGTCGTCAGCCCTCGCTCTTCACGAGCTGGGGGCGGTGCTTTTCAACGATGTCCTCGTGCTCCCCCACGCGATGGGCCCGCGCCACATTCAGGCGCAGATAGAGCTTCTCCGCGCCGTGTTCGGCCACGGCCTCAGTCCACAGCGGTCGGGCGCTCATCAGGCTCTGGGCCTCGCCGCATCCAACGACCTGGATCGCTTCGCCCTCTCGGCGGACGAAAAGGTAGTTGCCGGCCGTCGCCGGCAGTTCCCGGTCGGTGTCGTGCAAACGGAAACGATAGAGCGCGCCGCTGGCGCCCTCGATGTCGATCAGGTCTTTCAAGTTTGATCCTCCCACCCCATCGCCGTGGGCGACTCGCCCGGCAAGAAGAAGGCGAGAGATGGGCGCCGGCACGGCGCAGCTAAGCCGTAAGGCTCAGCCGCGCCGCCTGCATCAGCGGAACGCCAGTCCTTCGAACGTGCCAGCTTTGCGCCAGCCGTCGATGTAGCGGAAGTACGAGGCCGGCCCGGCGGGATAGCCCACGTTCAGCCGCGAAGCCGCCGTGGGGGCCTGTCCTTCGTTGTTGTAGTAGCCCGGCGTGCAGTCCGGAGCGCCCATCATCCGGCCAACCCCGGTCAGCAGCAGCTCGACCCAGGCGTCCTGGGCCTCCTGTGTGACCTCGATCTGCTTGGCGCCGACGCTCAGTCCATGGCTGATCACCGCCGCGATCGTGCGGCCGGTGTCGGTCAGATTATGGGGGATGTTCGAGATCAGGTTCGCGCCCTGTGTCGGCTGCACGAAGAACGCGTTCGGGAAGCCATGCACATGGATCCCGTGCTTGGAGCGCATGCCGTCGGCCCAGGCGTCGGACAGGGTCAGGCCGTCCCGGCCCACCACCTCAAACCCCGCCCGGCGCTTGTAGTCGGTGCCGACCTCGAAGCCCGACGCGTAGATGATGCAATCGACCTCGTACTCGACGCCGGCGACCACAAAGCCCTTCTCGGTGATCTTCTCCACGCCCTTGCCGTCGGTGTCGATCAGCCTGGTGCTCGGATTGTTGAAGGCTTGCAGATAGGCGTCGTGGAAGCACGGCCGCTTGCAGAGCTGGCGGTACCAGGCCTTCAGGTTCTGCGCGGTCTCGTTGCCGCCGACGATGGAATCCACCCGCGCGCGGATTTCCTCCATCTTCTCGAAGTCGGAGTCCTCGAAGGCCGCCAGCATGTTCATCGGCGTCCGCTGGTCGGCGGGCAGCTCGGCGATCTTGGCCCGGATGCGGCGCGACAGGTCCGTCCAACCGTCCTGCACCAGGTCGACCTCGGCCGTCCCACCCGCCTGGTTTTCGGTGAAATTCTCGAGCCAGCGCTGCTGCCAGCCCGGCGTTGCAATTCCCTCGAACCATTGCGGGTCGATCGGCGCGTTGGCGCGCACGTCAACCGACGACGGCGTCCGCTGCACGACGTAGAGTTGCTTGCAGGCGCGCGCCAGGTGCGGAACCGCCTGCACCGAGGTCGCCCCGGTGCCGATGATCGCCACCCGCTTGTCGGCGAGCTTCTCCATCAGCGCGCCCTTCGGATCGCCGCCCGTATAGCCATAGTCCCACCGGCTGGTGTGGAAGGAGTGGCCCTTGAAGCTTTCCAGCCCAGGAATACCCGGCAGTTTCGGCACGTGCAGCGGGCCGGTCCCCAGGCCGATGAAGCTGGCGGTGAACCGATCGCCGCGATTGGTGGTGATCACCCAGCGCGAGCCCGCCTCATCCCACTCCAGGCCCTTCACCTCGGTGTGGAAAAGCGCCTTGTCGTAGAGGCCGTACTGCCGCCCGATCCGCTGGCATTGCTCGAGGATCTCGGGCGCGTGAGCGTATTTCTCGCTCGGCATGTGCCCGGTCTCTTCCAGCAGCGGCATGTAGATCATCGAGGCCGTGTCGCACTGGGCGCCGGGATAGCGGTTCCAGTACCAGGTGCCGCCGAAGTCCCCGCCCTTCTCGACGATGCGGACGTCGCTGACGCCGGCTTCGACCAGTCGCGCGCCCGTCACCAGGCCCGCAAAGCCGCCGCCGACGAAGGCGAAGGTCACGTGGTCGGTCTTCGGCTCACGTTCCTCGAACGGCGTGTAGGGGTCGTCCAGATAGTGCGCCAGCCGGCCTTTCACCTCGAGATACTGGTCGTTGCCGTCCGCCCGCAGGCGCTTGTCGCGCTCGGCGATGTACTTGGCCAGCAAGGACTTCTTGTCGATGGCGGGGCGGTCAGCGACGGAGGCGTCGGTCTCCAGCGTCATGTTCAATCACCTGTCAAAAACGGTCGCCTCTAACGGCGGAACGGCAATACGGACTCGCGATATTTTTCGAACTTACAGTACGGGAGCCGCCACGACTAGGCCGCACGAACAGATGTTTGAAAATCGGGCGAGGTCCCCCCTAGCCGGCGAAGAACCGGGCGAAGCCCTTGTCGGTGACCCGCGCCAGGGTCGCGCTGTACTCGTCAAAAAGGGCGTCGCCGGTTGCGATCCGGCCGAACGCGGCGTCGGCCACCCGGCGCAGCGGGACGAACGCGATGGGCGCGGCGGCGGGGGTCAGGTGGCTGCCCTGACCGGCCTGCAAAGTGGTCAGCATGCCGTACATCTCGCCGCCGATGGCGGGCCGGCCCAGGATGATCAGCCGGAACTGCCCCTGCTCGTTCGTGACGAGGTAGATGTGGCCCGACTGGTTGGACAGTGAGACCAGGCCCTTCTGGGTGAAGTCGGCGTCCTGGCGCGCGGCTTCGCGGAACACCAGGCTCGAAGACGCTTCGTCCCAGGCGACGTCGGTCCGGTAGGCGAAGACCGCTCCGGGCGCCTCGAAGGACGGCCGCAGCGTCAGATACTCCCCCTCCAGCCAGGTGACCGCCGTGCGCGAATAGGCGCCCAGCATCTCGGGCGCGAGGCCCGCCGCCGGCGAGGCGACCGGGCGGATCGGCGCGCGCAGGGACTCGCCCAGCGCTTCCTCCAGGCGGATCGTCGTCGCCAGGGTGAAGGGCCGGCGGCCCGCCAAGGCCTTCTCCAAGGTCGAGATACTGATCTTGGCCAGGTCGGCCAGCGCCTGCCGCGACAGGCGCCGGCGCGCGAGCTCCTCGCGCACACGGGCGGCGATGGCCTGGCTCAGTTCGGTGGAAAGGTCGGCTTCCGCCGGGGCCTGGGTCATGGCGTCAGGTCCTGACGAATCCGCACATTTCCGCACATTGCGGCGCCGGGCCGGACCCCGCAAGGCGCCGACCGGCTGATCTGGACGGCTTCCGCATGAACTATGCAGATCGTGAGGCTCGCGAGCCTCGCCCGGTGTGAAGACAAGAAAGATCTCTCGCTTTCGAGATGAGGAGATCTCTCATGTCCGCTTCCGACGCCGGCGCACGTCCCTCGTCGCGCCGCTCGCCTACCACCGCCTTCGCCGCCCTGGTTCTGAGCGTGCTGGCCGCCCTGCTGCTTTGCCAGAAGAGTTTCGCCGCCGAGCCCGGCGACGTGACCTCCGGCGCCCTGATGATGCGCGCCAAGGGCGGCGACCAGGTGTTCGAAGCCGTGCGCCTGGGAACCGACATCGACATGGTCGTCAGCGGCCTGACCGTGCGCACCCGCATCACCCAGGCCTTTCGCAACGACACCGATCACTGGGTCGAGGCGGTCTATGTCTATCCCCTGCCCTCCGACAGCGGGGTCGACACCCTGAAGATGGTGGTGGGCGACAAGGTCATCGTCGGTGAGATCAAGAAGAAGGCCGAGGCCCGGGCGATCTACGATCAGGCCAAGGCGCAAGGAAAAAAGGCCAGCCTCGTCGAGCAGGGGCGCCCCAACATGTTCACCAACTCCGTGGCCAATGTCGGCCCGGGCGAAACAGTGCTGGTGCAGATCGAGCATCAGGCGCCGATCTCGGTCTCCGGCGGCAAATACTCGCTCCGGGTCCCGCTGGTCGTCGCACCGCGCTACGTCTCGCCCGGCGCCGCGCCGGCCCCCGACGCCAATGCTCCGCTCGTCGATCCCCGCGTGCGCGGCGCGATCAACCCAGTGACTATCGCCGTCCACCTTCGGGCCGGCTTTCCCCTGGCTGAAGTGTCCAGCGCCACCCACGCCGTCGACGTGCGCAATGAGCGCGGCGGCAAGAAGATCACCCTCGCCAGCGGCCCTGTTCCGGCCGACCGCGACTTCGTACTGACCTGGCGCGCCGCTCCGCTCGCCGCCCCGGCCGTCGGCCTGTTCCGCGAGAAGGTGGCCGGCAGCGATTACGTCCTGGCCCAGTTGACCCCGCCGATCGCCGCGCGCACCGCGCCGCCGGCCCGCGACATGGTCTTCGTGATCGACAACTCCGGCTCCATGGGCGGGGAGTCCATGCGGCAGGCGAAGGCCAGCCTCGCTTACGGCTTGGCCCACCTGAAGCGCGGCGACCGCTTCAACGTGGTGCGGTTCGACGACAGCCTGACTGTGCTCTTCCCCGACGTCGTGGCTGCGGACGCCGCCAATATCGCCAAGGCCCAGCGCTTCGTCGCCAGCCTCGACGCCGACGGCGGCACTGAGATGATCCCGGCCATGACCGCCGCGCTGCAGGACGCCTATGCCGGCGACACCGGCCGAGTGCGTCAGGTGGTGTTTCTGACCGACGGCGCCATCGGCGACGAGCAGGGCTTGTTCGATGCGATCAGTGCGCACGGCGGCCGCTCGCGGGTCTTCATGGTCGGCATCGGCTCTGCGCCCAACACCTATCTGATGAGCCGCGCCGCCGAACTGGGCCGCGGAACCTTCACCCACATCGGCTCCACCGACGGCGTGGAAGAGGCCATGCGCCAGCTCTTCGACAAGCTGGAAAGCCCGGTCGCCACCAATCTGACGGCGCGGTTCGAAGGGACCGGGGCCGATCTCGCGCCCGCCGTGCTGCCTGACCTCTACCGCGGCGAGCCGGTGACGATCGCGGCTAGAGTCGGGGCGATGAAGGGCTTCCTGCTGATCAGCGGCATCATCGACGGCAAGCCCTGGCAGGCCCGCGTCTCGCTGAAGGACGCCGAACCTGGCAAAGGGATTTCCAAGCTGTGGGCGCGCCGCAAGATCACCGACGCCGAGGTGGCTCGCAGCCAAGGCCACATCACCGAGGATGAGGCTGACGCCCGCGTCCTCGAACTCGGCCTGGACCACCAGTTGGTGACCAGCCAGACTAGCCTGGTGGCGGTCGACAAGACCCCTTCGCGCCCTGCCGGCGCGCGACTCAGCCGGGCCGACCTGCCGCTGAACCTGCCGGCCGGTTGGGACTTCGATGTCCTGTTCGGCGGCGCGCGCAATCCGGGTGCGGACGGCCAGCCCGATGTGGACGCCGATCAGCAAGGCGCGGGCCTCGACCTGCCGCAGACGGCGACGGATGGTCCGATGCTGGTCAGGATCGGCTTCTCTCTGCTGCTTCTGGGCGGCCTGCTGGGCGCTGGCGGCTGGATGCTGGCGGACCGGAGGAAAGCCGCGTGAGCGCCATCACAGCTCTGCTGGGAGCCGCGCGTCTGCGGCTCCTCTTCCTGGTCCCGGCCGCGATGGTCGCGTGCGTCGGCCTCGCGCTTTGCGCCCAGGGCCTGTGGATCCCGGCCAAGGCCGCGCTCGCCCAGGTGCTGCTCGATCGGGCCTTCGCTCAGTCGCAGGCCTCGGGCCAGCCCGTGAAGCCTTGGCCCTGGGCCGACACCTGGCCCGTCGCCAGGATCACCTTCCCCAGCCTCGACCGTTCGGTGATCGTCTTGGACGGCGCTAGCGGCCAGGCCCTGGCCTTCGGGCCGGGCCACGTGGCCGGCACGCCCGCCGCAGGCGACCGGGGCACGGCG
>JAEXKM010000097.1 GCA_023445705.1 Pseudomonadota bacterium | reverse complement strand
CCACCACGGTGTCGCCCGAAACCGCCGGGCTGGAAGCCGCGAGGATACGGGCCGGTTCGGTCAGCGCTTGGTAGTTCCAGCCTGCAGCGCCGGTCGCCGCGTCAAAGGTCAGCAGCGTATTGTCCACCGAGACCGCAAACACCCTGCCGCCGTACACGTTCGGCGCCGCGTGAATGGGTTGCTCGGTCGCGGTCCTCCAGCCGACCGCGCCGGTGTCGGCGTCGAGTTGGGCGGCGAAGCGATAGCCCGAAGTCACGTAAAGCTTGCCGTCGGCGAACGCGATGCCGCCGCCGAAGGCTTCCTTGTCGCGACGCGCATCGGGCCGGACGTTGGTGCGCCAAACCTGCGAGCCGGACTGCGCATCGAACGCAGTGACGGTGGCGCCGCCGTCCATGACAAAGATCTTGCCGTTGGCCGCCACGGGCGGCGCGGTCACGTGATGGCCGCGATCAGACCCTTCGCCGAAGCCGCGCTTCCAGGCGATGGAGAGGCTTCCGCCGGCTTCCGGATGACCGACGGCTTGCTCCGGCGTTCCGCCGGGCAGAGGCCAGCTCGTGATCGTCTCCGGAGTCGGCAAGAAGAAGTCAGCGCCCTTCAGCGCTTCGGCGACTTCCAGCTTCTCGTCGGCCGCGACGATGGCGATGCGTTCGCCTTCGGCGGCCGTCTCCTGCGGACCTTCGTCCCCCTTATTGAAGGGGTTGATCCGGTTGAGAGTCGAACAGCCGCTCACGGCGACGCTCGCCGCCAGGATAAGAACGAGGAGGCTGGGGCGGCGCATGGAGATCATTGGGCTCCGGGGGCGGGTTGGGGTGCGGCCTGAGCCGGCGCGAGCGCGCCAGCCTGCGGTTGGGGCCGGGGCGGCAGTGCGAGCGCAGCCTTCACCGTGGCCGGCAGGGCCTTGGCGGTTCCCGAGTCGATCATGGCTTGGGCGGCCTGGGCGCGTTGACGAGAAGCCTCACCAGCGTCAGCCATCAGTCCGACCACCACGAAGTCGTTCCGAGCGCCCGCAACATCGCCAGCCATGAGCTTGGCGAAGGCCAGCGCTTCCCGGGCTTCGGCGCGATACGGACGGCCTTCTTCGGTGAGCGGCGTCAGGCGCGCCTCCATGTCCTTGTAGGGAGCGGTGTCCAGCAAGGCGAAGGCGGATTTGAGGCGGGCGGCGTCGCCGACGATCGCGTTCGGCGCGGCCTCGGCGGCCTCGTCAAACAGCTTCACGGCCTCTGCATTCTTGTTCTCGGCGAGCTTGATTCCGCCGAGGTGCTGAAGGGCCAGGGACTTGTAGGCCTTGGACGAGCCAGCGCCCACTTCGCCCCAAAGCCGGATGGCCTCGTCGCGTTTGCCGGCGTTGAAGGCTTCGATCGCCTGGGCGTACTTCTCGGAAGCTTCTGCGGCCGCCTGGTTGCGGAAATGCTGGTAACCCCAGATCGCCAAAGCCACGACAAGGGCCACGGCCAGCACGCCGCCCAAGATGGGCAGCGCCCTAAGCGCGAGCGACTTATAGCGCTCGGAGCGAAGCTGCTCCTCGACTTCATCAAAGACATCGACCACGTCGGGGGGACTCCGGGCGAAACAAGCGGTGGGTTCAGAGCGGCGGAACCTATAGCGGGCCGAGCGCCGCTGCAACGCTCGCAATGGCCCAATCGGCTCAGCGATTCCGGCCTACGATGGCCTCAAAACCCGCCGCGCAATAGTCGAAAAGCCTCGCCCGGACGGCGGCGAGGTCCGTCGAGCGGCAAAGACCATCCGAAAGCTGGTCGATGCGGCCGGTCTCGGACAGCGCCAGCATCATGGAGCCCGTCAGGAACTGATAGCCCCAATAGAGGTCGTCGAGCTCCGCATCCGGCATCGCCCGCCGCAGGACCGCGATGAACTCGTGGACCATGGGATCGAAGAACCGGTGCATGGTCTCGCCGCCCCAGGCCGGCGTGTTGTTCACCAGGGCGACCAGTCGAAAATAGTGTTTCCACCCCGGCTCGCCGGTCAGCGACATGTCGATCATCGGAGAGATGAAGGCCGCCACCGCCCCCACCGCGGTAAGCTGGCCGGCGTGCTCGGCCTCATAGGCGCGCAAGGCCGCCAACCGGACCGAGTTGAGCACCTCGGCCCGCCGCGCGAACACCGCGTCGAACAGGTCGCGCTTGGCGCCGAAATAGTAGTGGATCAACGCCGTGTCGACGCCCGCCTCGGCCGCCACCTGACGGGTCGTGACGCCGTAGAAGCCATGGCCGGCGAAGAGCCGCTCGGCCGCGTCCAGAATGGCTCCGCGCAGGTCGGCCCGCTCGCCCTTGCGCCGGCGCCCGCGGGCGGGAGCGGGCGTGGTCATTCCTCGTCGTCCGCCGCGCGGCTGGCGAGGCAGGTCACCGCCAAGTCCGCCGTGACGTTTCCGACCGTCCGGAAGATGTCTGGGATGGTCTCGACGGCCAACAGGATCGGCAGGAGCTCCAAAGGCGCGCCCAGCACCAGGCAGAGCGGCCCGGTCGTGGTGAAGAAGGTGATCTGGCCGGGGAGGCCGACCGAGGCCAGGCTGATCACCGCGGCGACGCCGATCGCCGCGATCACGACGGCCGGGTTCAGCGGGACGCCGTAGACATGAGCGCAGTAGACCGCGACCCCGATGTTGGCGGCCGGACTGGTGATCCGAAACAGCGAAACCGCCAACGGCAACACCATGCCGACGGCGGCTTCCGATGCGCCCAGACGCCGAGCGCCGGCGATCATGGCTGGCAGCGAGGCGATCGAAGACTGCGTCGAAAACGCGACGACCTGGGCCGGCATCACCGCTTGTGCGAAGGCCCCGAGCGAGACACCCGCCATCATCGCCAAGAGATAGCAGAGCAGACCGACGGCGATGCAGACGCCCGAGAGGATCAGGATGTAATGGCCGAGCGCGCCGGCCGCGCCCAGGCCGGCCTTGGCGCCGACGACGAGCGCGAGGGCGAAGACGCCGATAGGGGCGACGAACAGCACCCACTGAACCAGGACGAGCATGGCGTCCATGACGCCTTCGAAGACGCTGACCAGATTGGTTCGCAATTCGGTGCGGATGCGCGTGATCGCCAGTCCGAACAGCAAGGCGAACACGACCAGCGGCGCCATGTTGGTCTCGACCGCGGCCTGGAGGGGGTTGGTCGGAATGAAGGCCCGCAGCCAGGCGGCGACACCTGGGAAGTCGGGCACTTTCGTCGTCGAGTGTCCGGCCGCGTCGCGAAGCCCCGCCACGGCGCTGGCCGGCGCCGGCCACACGCTCAGGACGCCGCTGACCGCGAGGGCTCCGAAGGCCGCGCTGCCGACCAGGAGCACGGCGAACAATCCCAAGGCGCGTGCGGCCGTACCGCCCGCCGCCGCCGTCCCGGCTGCGGACGACACCCCAACCACCAACAAGGAGAACACCAGCGGCACGATCGTCATCCGCAGGGCGTCGAGCCACATTCCGCCGATCGGATCGGCGACGGCGATGATCCGCTCGATATAGGGCTGCCCCGCGAGCGACGCGCCCACGACGAGCCCCGCCACCAGGGCGAGCAGAATGCGGACGGTCGTCTTGGATCCGGCCGCGCGGACGACATTGAGAAGCTGCGCCATCCGCCGGAAACTAGAGCGCGTTCGGGCGCAGGCGAAACCGGTTTTCGCCTGCGCGCCGGGCGATTGCGCCTTTAGGGCTCTGAAGAGGCGCCCTGCCCCGCGCTGCGCACCAACTTATGCGCCTTAATATGTCGATATAAGAATTTGTATTTTAGATATTTTGTCGAATATGGAGAGAGCGTCGCCTGCGCGACGCCCCCCTTTTAGCGACGATAGCCGTAGTCGTAGCGGTCGTAGTTGTAGTGAGTCCGGCCGTAGTAGCCGCGATCGCTCGCGCGGTAGCGACGGTCGCCATAATAGGTCTGCGGCTGACGGTAGCTATAGCCGTTGCGGTACTTGCTACGGTCGTTGCTGCTGTCGACCGCGACGCCCAGAGCCGCACCGGCCACGGCGCCGATAGCGACGGCTTCGGTCCTGCCCTCACCGACCGCGGCGCCGGCGACGCCACCAAGCACCGCGCCGATCAGCGCGCTCTGCGTCTTCGAGGTCCCGGCTGCAGCCTGGCTGGCCGGAAGAGCGACTGCGCCAGCAATGGCCAGGGCCATCGCGGCCCGCATCGTCTTGTTGGTCATGGCTTCTAACTCCTTTGCTGCGCCGACACCCCGTTCCCAGGGCTATCGGCGACGTTGCAATGAAGCTAGCGGTCCAGGTCTGAACCCGACCGGAGCGGCCCGTTCATCCTTTCGACAGGAAAGCGGGACCGCCTATCCAGCCTTGGCGTAGTAGATTTCCGCAGGGCCCGGGAAGCGGCGGGCACGTACATCGTCAGCATAGGCCGCCACGGCCTTGCCGATTTCGCCGCGCAGATCGCCGTAACGACGGACGAATTTCGGCGTCCAGTCGAAGAGGCCCAGCATGTCGTCCACCACCAGCACCTGGCCGTCACAGCCGGCCGAGGCGCCAATGCCGATCGTCGGCACGTCGACCGCTTCGGTGATCTCGCGCGCCAGCCCCTCGGCCACGCCCTCGACCACGATCGAATAGGCGCCGGCCGCAGCCGTGGCCTTGGCTTCTTCCAGAATGCGGGCGCGCTCTTCGGCCGACTTGCCCTTCGCCTTGAAGCCGCCGTCGATAAGGGTCGCCTGCGGCCGCAGGCCAACATGGCCCATGACCGGAATTCCGCGCTTCACAAGATATTCGATGGTCGCCGCGATCGTCGGGCCGCTCTCGACCTTCACCGCCTGGGCGCCGGTTTCCTTCATCAGCCGCGCCGCATTGGCATAGGCCTCTTCCGGAGCGCCCTCATAGGATCCGAACGGCATGTCCACCACGACCATGGCGCGCTTGGCCGCGCGCATGACCGCCTGTCCATGGAGGATCATCATCTCCATGGTGACACCGACGGTGTTGGGCAGGCCATGAACGACCATGCCGACAGAGTCTCCGACCAGCATGATGTCGCAATGCTCATCCAGGATCTCCGCCATCGGGGCGGTATAGGCGGTCAGGCAGACGATCGGCGTCGCGCCCTTGCGGGCGGTGATATCGGGTGCGCTCACCCGACGGATCGTTTCCTGACGTTGGGCTGACATGGTCAGAACTCCTCAAACACTCGGGTCACCAAGAAGCCGATGGCGAGCACCGCCATTCCGCTGGCGATCCATACCACGGATGACCCGGCCGGGAGCACCGATAGCAGCTCCGAGCGCGGGGCCAATTGCTGCATCCCGGCCTGCAGCAGCCGGGTCGACCCTTGCGATGCGGTTTCGACCTGGTGCACGAAATTGGACATGATGAGCTGACTGGCGCCGATCACCCCGCCGGCGAGGCCAGCGGCGCCGATCGTCCAGCGGCGCAGGTTCCATCCACGGGTCAGCTTGCGCTCGACCCTCGCGGCGAAGGCCTGTTCATCCGGAAAGGCGGGCGGGTCGGCGAAAAGGCGCTCCAGACGCCGCTCGAACTCGAGCTCAGCCATTTTCGCGCCTCCCTTCCAGTTGCGCGTCGCCTGTGGGCGCCAAACGCGCCCTGAGCCTATCCAGACCACGTTTGACATGGGACTTGACCGTTCCAAGCGGCAGATTCAAGGCGTCGGCGGCTTCCGCGTGCGACAAGCCAGCGCCGTAGCACATGGACACGCAAATGCGCTCGGCGGGGCCAAGCGCCCGCAACGCCTCATCAAGATCAATCTTTCCAGCCCCATCGCTGGCGGCTGGCGGCTCGGCCATGTCCTGGGCCTCGACCGCCAGGCCGGCGATCCTCTTTTCCCGCTGCAGCCGCCGCAGGTACTGCCGCGCGGCGATCTTCCGAACCCACGCAGCGAAAGTCCCCTGGGCGCGGAACTCTCCTATTCGCTCGAACGCGGCGAGAAACGCGTCCTGCGCGACATCGTCCGCCTCGCTCGCGGGCGCGCCCATCCGGCGCAGCAGACCGCGAACCGACGAACCGTGTCGGCGTACGAGCTCACCAAACGCCCCACGATCGCCCGCTGCGGACAGAGCCGCCAGCTCGACGTCGTGCAGGCTTGTGAGCCGTGATGTTTGAGCGCCCTTCATCTGGGCATTCCCCTCCCCCTTTGAGGGTCAGTGCTTGCGGCGCGCGACGACGGCCAGGATGATGAGCGCGAGCCCGATGAAGCCCGGGAACGCGGCGACACCCAACATCGGATAGAGCGCGTCCGGTTCCTCGAACGAAACGGCGAAGCCGAGCGCTGCGAAGCCGATGGCCAGGCCAAGCCAGATGACGCCGGCCCGAAGGTCCCGATAAGGCGAAGGTGCGGGTTTCACGTCACTGGTAAGGGCCTGAACAACCTCAGGCGGTAGTTCGGCGCCCTTCTCGATTGACGCTCGCAGGGTGTCCTGCAACTTTTGACGTTCGATGCTCTTCAGATATCGCGGCACGATCACGATCGCGGCGATCATCGCAAAGAAGCCTAGTGGAACCAGGACTTCCGGCATTGGCTTTCTCCTTCTCTCGATCCGGGCGTTCGACCCCGTTCTGCGAACAAAGAGGCGCGCCCCTGCCCCTTTGGATGCAGGTGTTGGGATGAAATCTTCTTCATGTTCGCAGCGAAGGGCAAACTGGCTCTGGCGCCGCGGTCCCCCAATCGCGAGACGGCGCCATGATCGACATGCTCCACGCCCGCGCCCTGATGGTCGAGCAACAGCGCCTCCGGCGTGGAGTGAGCGACGCAGCGGTCCTGAAAGCTATGGGAGACGTGCCGCGGGAGGTCTTTGTCCCGTCGGCGCTCACTGACTTCGCCTATGAGGACACGCCGCTGGCAATTGCGGCCGGGCAGACCATCTCCCAACCCTTCATCGTAGCGGCGATGATCGAGGCTGCGCGACTGCAGCCGACCGACGCGGTGCTGGAGGTGGGCGCCGGCTCGGGCTACGCCGCCGCCGTCATGGCCACGATCGCCCAGCGCGTGGACGCGATAGAGCGGCATCGGGAACTGGCCGACGCCGCGGCCGAGCGGCTGCGCGGGCTCGGCGTCCGCAACGCCCAGGTTCACTGCGGAGACGGCACACTGGGCTGGCCTTCCGGCGCGCCCTACGACGCCATTCTCGTGGCCGCCGCAGGTCCCCGACCGCCCGACAGCTTGAAGGCCCAGCTCAAGCCCGGCGGACGCCTCGTTATTCCGATCGGCGAACCAGGCCAGGCTCAAAGACTGATCAAGGTCACCCGCGGCCTTGCGAACGACTTCCGCGAAGAGGACCTCGGCCCCGTAGGGTTCGTGCCGCTCATCGGTGATGAAGGCTGGCCGGAAAGCGCAAGCGAGCGCACGCCAAAACCGCCCGACCCCACCAGAGCGGGCTCCCAGGAGAAGCCCTAGGAGGGGAACGCCGCTGCGTACTGCTCGGGCTTGAAACCGACCAACAGCTTGCCGTCCGCCTCGAGCACCGGGCGCTTGATCATTGCTGGCTGGGACAACATCAGGTCGATCGCCTTTGCCTGGTCGATGTCCGCCTTCTGCGCGTCCGTCAGCTTGCGGAAGGTCGTGCCCGCCCGATTGAGCAACACCTCCCAACCGACCTGCTGGGCCCACGCCTCCAAGCGCGGCCGATCTATGCCGACGGCTTTGTAATCATGGAACTCGTAGGCGACGCCGTGGGCGTCGAGCCAAGCACGCGCCTTCTTCATCGTGTCACACGCCTTGATCCCGTAGATCGTCGTCATCATCGAATCCATCAAGCCAGGGTCGCCCTTCGACTAGCCTTTCGAGGCGGCCGGACGAAAGGGCCAACGTCCGAGTTCGGTATGGCGACCGCGACCGCGTTCACTGCGGATTAGCACCAATTCACGCGCCATCCATCGGACCGGAGCATCAAGCATCCGCTCGGCGACACCTGATGTCGAATAGGCCAGCGTCAGATGGGGTTCGAAGGTCGAGCGCGGCCTGAGCTGAAGCCCGCAAGCAGCCGCCACCTCCAGCAAGCAGTCGTGCAGGCCAGTGAGGGCCCAGGCCGATCCCGGCGAACAGCCGAGCACGACAGGACGGGAACCTGAACGTCCGAAGCTCATCGCCGCGGTCAGCGCAATTTCGAAGGTCGGCCAGACGATCCGGCGGCCGATTTCGCGAGCGATCTCGAGCCCGGGCATGTACGTGCTCGGCCGCCAGCCCACGAGCGAGATGTGATGTCGACGGGCGGCGAGAGATCGCGCCGTCAGGCCATCGGTGCGGACAAGTCGCCGGCTCAAGTCGGTCAAGCCGAGCTCGTCGTTCGGCGGAGGTCGGACCGCGAAGAAAAAGACATCGTCGCCGTCCCGTCCGCCGCCATCGTCAGAGCCCCCGCCCGGCGGAGCCGGTGGTGGCCCGAAATCAAACCCCAGCTGAGGGCTCGCGCCCCAGTCTGGCGATGAATTGCGCATGTTCCATTCCTCCAGAGGGAAGAATGGAACATTTGCAGAACATTTCATTTGACCGCAAGCGCGGCCGTGACGATCAGCCGGCCAGTTCGGCCTTCCGCTCGCGGCGACGGCGCGTGAGCACGTGCTCGGTGTAGCCGTTCGGCTGGGCCCGGCCATCGAACACCAGTTCCAGCGCCGCCTGGTTGGCGATGCTGGCGGCTGGATCGCTCGCCATCGGCTGATAGGCGGCGTCGCCTGCGTTCTGGGCGTCGACGACCTTGGCCATCCGGCCGAAGGTCTCGCGGACCTGCTCCTCGGTGCAGACCCCGTGATGCAGCCAGTTGGCGATGTGCTGGCTGGAGATGCGGAGCGTGGCGCGGTCTTCCATCAGGCCGACATCGTGAATGTCCGGAACCTTCGAACAGCCGACGCCCTGGTCGATCCAGCGCACCACGTATCCCAGGATGCCCTGGGCGTTGTTGTCCAGCTCCTGCTGGATATCCGCAGCGTTCCAGTTGGAGCGGGCCAGCGGGGGTGTCAGCAGTTCGTCGGTGCCGGTCCGGCCCGCCGTTCCCATCGAGGCCTGCAGCGAGGCGACGTCCACCTCGTGATAGTGCAAGGCGTGCAGCGCCGCGGCCGTCGGCGACGGCACCCAGGCGGTGTTGGCGCCGGCCTTCGGGTGGCCGACCTTGGCGGCCAGCATGGCCTGCATCTGGTCGGGCGCAGCCCACATGCCCTTGCCGATCTGCGCGCGCCCAGGGAAGCCCGTCGCCAAGCCGATCTCGACGTTCCGCTTTTCGTATGCGGCCAGCCACGGCTCGGCCTTCATGGTGTCCTTGCGGACCACCGGGCCGGCTTCCATGGCGGTGTGGATCTCGTCCCCGGTGCGGTCGAGGAAGCCGGTGTTGATGAAGACGATCCGGTCGCGGGCGGCGTGGATGCAGGCCTTGAGGTTGGCGCTGGTGCGGCGCTCCTCGTCCATGATCCCCAGTTTCACCGTGTTGCGCGGCAGGCCCAGCGCGTCTTCGACCAGGTCGAACAGGCGGACCGCCAGCGCGACTTCGTCGGGGCCGTGCATCTTCGGCTTCACGACATAGACAGAACCAGCCGGACTGTTGCGGCGCGCGCCCTTGAGATCGTGGATCGCCGCCGTCACCGTCACCAGCGCGTCGACCGCGGTTTCAAACACCTCTTCGCCGTTCAGGCGCACCATGTCGGTCAGCATGTGGTGGCCCACATTGCGGACAAGCAGCAGGCTGCGACCGCGGAGCACCACTTCGGCACCGTCCGCGCCGACGTAGCGACGGTCGTCGTCCAGGCGGCGGGTCTCGGTCTTGCCGCCCTTTGCGAAAGTCGCGGCCAGGTCGCCACGCATCAGGCCGAGCCAGTTGCGGTAGACGTTGGTCTTGTCTTCCGCGTCGACGGCGGCGACCGAGTCCTCGCAGTCCTGGATGGCGGTCAGGGCCGCCTCGACGATGACGTCGGCGACGCCGGCAGGATCGTCCTTGCCGATGGAATGGCTGCGGTCGATCAAGATCTCCAGGTGCAGGCCGTTGTGGCGAAGCAGCACCGCTTCTGGAGCGTCGGCGGAACCACGACGGCCGACGTATTGAGCCGGAGTCGCCAGCGCGACTTCCTTGCCGTCCTTCAGGCGCACGATAAGGCCCTGATCGCCCACGACGTAGGCGGCGGCGTCAGCGTGGGAACCGCTCGCCAGGGGCGCAGCGCGATCGAGGAAGGCGCGCGCATAGGCGATCACCTTGCCGCCGCGCACCGGGTCATAGCCCTTTTCGCCGGTCGGCGCTTCGATGGCGTCGGTGCCGTAGAGCGCGTCGTAGAGGCTGCCCCAGCGCGCATTGGCGGCGTTCAGGGCGTAACGGCCGTTGGACACCGGCACCACGAGTTGGGGGCCGGCGAGCACCGCGATTTCCGGATCCACGTTCTGGGTGGCGATCCGGAAGTCGGCCGGCTCAGGCAGCAGGTAGCCGATCTCGCGCAGGAAGGCGGTTTCCTCAGCGACATCGAAGGCCTTGCCCTTGCGCTCGCGCCACCAGGCGTCGATCTGCGCCTGGAACTCGTCGCGGCGGCGGAGCAGGCCAGCGTTGCTCGGCGTAAAGTCGGCGAGAATCTGTTCCAGCGCCGCCCAGAAGGCCGCGGCCCCTACGCCAGTGTCCGGCAGCAGCTCCTTTTCCACGAAGCTGTGCAGCAGATCATCGACCCAAAGACTCTTGCTGATATCCATTCCCGTTCCGTGCTCTCAGTGAAACGCCTGCATCTCTGGGGGCGCTTTACTGCACGGAAGCGCGCGGCTTTGAAGCCCTTATCTTGCATCGCAGCGATCACGACCGCTTTTTTGGCGGCGGCCGTCAGCTGTCGGAGAAGCCGAACGGCGCGCTCGTCCGGCGGATGTCGTCGGGCAGAATCTGGCGGCCGATCGGGGGCGCCGACCGCGCCGTACATTCGGTGCGGTGGCAGATCCGGCAGGTGACGCCGATGGGGGTGGCCTCCTCCAGTTCCTGCCCTCCCCGGCCCTGGGTGTATATCAGCCGATCGGCGTGTTCGGCCGCGCAGCCCAGGGCGATCGCACGCTCGACACGCGGCGCGCCATAGGCCCCGCCCCCCGCCGTCACAGTGCGAGCGATCGAGAAGAAGCGCTGGCCGTCAGGCAACTCCAACCACTGGGTGACGATCTGGCGGGGCGTACGAAAAGCGTGGTGAACGGACCAGAGCGGGCAACCGCCGCCGTGCCGTGCGAAGGGAAAGCCTGCCCCATCAAGCCGCTTGGAGACGTTCCCGGCCTCGTCCACGCGGATGAAGAAGAACGGCACGCGCTCGTGCCCGGGCTTCTGCAGGGTGGTCAGGCGGTGAGCGGTCTGCTCGAAACTCGCCCCGAACTGCCGCGCCAAGGCCTCGATGTCATACCGGCGCGCCTCCACCGCCTTGGCGAAGGCCGTGTAGGGCATCATCAGGGC
>JAEXKM010000075.1 GCA_023445705.1 Pseudomonadota bacterium | reverse complement strand
GTGACCGTCAGTATCGCGCCGCCCGCGGCCGCGCCCGCTGGTCTGAGCGGCGTGATCGCCGAGAGCGGCGGATCGATCAGCTTGAGCGGCGGATCGATCACCAGCATCACCCGAGGGAGTCCTGAGCAGCGCGGCCTGTTCGTCTCCGGAGCTGGTAGCCAGATCACTGCTGACCTCACCAGCATTACGGTCGGGCTGTCCAACGCGGCGCAAAACGACGCGCGGGGCGTGTTCGTCCAGGGCGGAGGCTTGGCGACCTTGACGGGCGCGCCGCTTTCGATGCTCGGGCGCACCACCGGGATCGGAAACCACGGCCTGGTGGCTGACGGGGCCGGGAGCAGGATCAGCTATTCGGGCGCGCAGATCAGCACCATCGCGCTCGCCTCGTACGGCGGCCACGCTGTGGGTGGCGGCGACATCGAGCTCTCCAACGTCGACATCGCGACCACGGGCGGAGCGACCACCGCCGCGCAGACACCGCCGCTGGTCGGCAGTCACGGCATTGTCGCCTCGGGCGCCGGCAGCGAGATCGACGGCGCAAACGTGAGGATCAGCGTCTCGGGCGCGCGCACGAATGGGCTGCGGGCGGAAGCCGGGGGCGCCGTCACCCTGGTCGGCGCAACCGTGAACGCCAGCGGGGCCGGCGATGCGGTCAACCCTTCGGTGGCCGCGCGGGTCACCGGCGGCGGCAGCCTGTCGATCAGCGGCGTGGGTTCGGTCCTGCGAGGCACAGGCTCGGGCAACGAGAACGGGGCCCTGCAGGTGGACGGCGCGGGATCCAGCGCGACGCTCTTCGACACGACGCTGTCGGTGGCCAGCATCCGCGCCTATGCGATCTATGCGTTAGACGGCGGCCAGGTGACGATGAACCGCGGGGCGGCCAGTTCCGTGACCCGCAGCGTGGTGTTCGTGAGCGGCGCCGGTTCCAGTTTCACTTCCACCGACGCGGCCTTTGCGGCGACGCCTGCCGATCCGTCGGCCCTAAGCTCCGTACAGGCGGTGGTGCGGGTCGGGGCAGAGGCGAGCGCGAATCTTACGAGGGGCTCGATCCGAGCCGACGGCTGGAACGCCTCGGCGGTCGCGGCCAACGGGGTGGTGACCCTGACCGACGTGGATATCGACTCCTATGGTGACGGCAACGCCTTCGGGGTCGTGGCCGAGACCGGCGGCAAGATCGCTATTGTCCGCGGTTCAGTGGCGACACACGGCGAGGCCACCGGCACGACCGCCGCCGACATCCGACGCCCCCAGGGCCTGGTCGCTCGCGGACCGGGCGCAGAGCTGGCCGCCTTGCAGGGTACGCCGGTCGAGACGACGGGCCGCCTGGGCCACGGCGTGGTGGTCGATGACGGCGGCGACATCCGGCTGAACGGCAACAGTGTCGTCACCCATGGCCAGAGCGCCATGGGCCTGTTCGCCAATGTCGATCCGACCCTGCCTGATACAGCCAGCATTTCGGCCGAGGATGTTTCAGTCGAGACCTTCGGCGCCGGCGCCGATGGCGTGCTGGCGCGCCAGAGCGATGTACAGCCCACCGCCGGGGTGACGATCGTCGGGACGTCGGTCGAGACCCACGGCCAGGGCGCGGCCGGGCTTCGGGCGATACTGGCAGGCGGCATCGCCGCGACCGACAGCCAGGTGACGACCGAGGGCGAACTGGCGCATGGCATGCACGCGCGTCGGACGGTCAGCACCAGCGTGACGACGGAGGCGAGCTTCGTCTCGATCGGCGGAGGAACGACCATCACCACAAGCGGCAGCCGCGCTCACGGAGCGGTGGCCGAAAGCGGGGGGCGGTTGATCTCCACCGGAGCGGAAATCCGGGCCGGCGGTCAGCAGGCGATGGGCCTGTTCGCGACTGGAGCGCCCGGCTACGTCTCCACGGCCGACTTCGCCGACACCCTCGTCGCTAACCTCAACGGACCGACCGTCGGGGTGGCGGGCGATGCGAACATCACCCTGACCCGCGCCAATGTCGGCGGCAGCGGCCATTGGCTGCATGTGGGGACCAGCGACGACTTCGCGCCGCTAGGGGGCGAGGGGGACCTGATCGACGGCGTCTACGACAATCCCGAACCCAACGATCCGGGCCAGCCGCCCGACGATGCGCCCGCGCCGTTTGCGAGCGCCTCGGCGCCGCTGGAAGCAGCCTCGCCGGGCAACGCCACGCTGCAGATCTTCGCCTCCGTCCTGGACGGATCCGCCTCGACCGCCCCCGGGAGCGTCTCGAACGTCAGTCTGAACAACGGGACGGTCTGGACCATGACCGGGTCGTCGAACCTCACCATCCTGTCCAATGACGCCAGCTCGATCCTGTTTTCGCCGCCGACCGCCGATCCGCTGCTGCTCGCCAGCTACAAAACCTTGACGGTGGTCGACTACCACGCTGCCAACCAGGGCCTGATCGGGCTGAACACCTTCCTCGGCGACGATGGTTCGCCTTCAGACCGGCTGGTCCTCGACAGCGGGCAGGGGACGGGGGCCGGGCTGCTTCGGGTAAGCCGTGCGGCCGGCGCTGGCGCCTTGACTCAGGCGAATGGCATCCTGGTCGTCGACGCCCAGGCGGGCGCGATCACGGCGCCGGACCTGTTCGCGCTGGCTGGGCCGGTGGTGGCGGGCCCCTATCAGTACACGCTTCACCGTGGCGGCCCGGTGGCGGGCAGTGAGGAGTCCTGGTTCCTGCGTTCGACGAAGAGCTGCGAAGAGCTTGGCCTGCTGGGAGCCTGCCCCCCGCCCACGCCGACCCCCACACCAACCCCGACGCCCACGCCCGCGCCGACTCCCACCCCGCCAACGCCCACGCCCACGCCAACGCCGCCAACGCCCACTCCGCCGACGCCGCGCCCGCTGCCGGACCTACCCGACTACCGGATCGAAACCTCGCTCTACACGGCCCTGCCGGCGCTGGCGGCGTTCTATGGCCGGGCGGTGCTGGACAATCTGCACGACCGGGTCGGGGAGGAGGAGCAATTGCGCGGCGGTCCCGAGGAGCGCAAGCAGGCCAACGGGGCGTGGGTGCGCGGCATCTACTGGGCCGGCCACCACGACGGAGGCGACCTTGGCGTCTACAGCAAGGAAGGTCCGACTTTCGATTACGACCTGGCCGCGCTGCAGATCGGCTTGGATCTCTATCGGCACGAGCGCGACAACGGCCAGCGCGATCACCTGGGGCTCTACGGCGCCTATGGGCGGGCCCGCGGCGAGGTGGACCACATCAACGGCGTCAGGGCCGGGACGGCGCGCATCGACGCCTATTCCCTGGGCGGCTACTGGACCCACTTCTGGAAGCAGGGCGCCTATCTGGACGGGGTGGCGCAGTACACCTGGTAC
>JAEXKM010000076.1 GCA_023445705.1 Pseudomonadota bacterium | reverse complement strand
GCTCGTAGGCCTTGTCGAGATCCTTCGACCAGATCGAGCCGCCAAGCCCGTATTCCGAGGCGTTGGCGCGGGCCACGGCGTCCTCGGCGTCCTTGAACTTGATCAGCGGCAACACCGGGCCGAACTGCTCCTCGTCCACCAGGCGCGAGCCATCAGAGATGTCGCGGACGATGGTCGGGCGGATGAAGTAGCCCTTCCCCTCCACCGGCTGCCCGCCCGCGATGATCTTGCCGTCCTTGCGCCCGTCTTCGATGAAGCCGAGCACCTTCTCGTACTGGGCCTTGTTCTGGAGCGGCCCGAACTGCGTGCCCTGCTGCAGGCCGTCGCCGACGATCGCCGCCTCGGCCAGCTTGGTGAGCTCGGCGCACATGGCGTCGTAGATGCTCTCATGGACATAGACTCGCTTCATGGCGATGCAGACCTGGCCCGAGTTCTGGAAGGCGGCGCCGAAGATCTTGGGCGCGGTCTCGGCCGGATCGACGTCGCCGAGCACGATGCCGGCGTCGTTGCCGCCCAGTTCCAGAGTCACGCGCTTCAGCGCATCGGCCGCGCCGGCCATCACCTTTCGGCCGGTCTCGGTCGAGCCGGTGAAGGAAATCTTGCGGATGTCGGGATGCTTGGTGATCTCGCCGCCCAGGTCGTTGGCGTCGGCGATGACGTTGAGGACGCCGGGCGGCAGCAGGTCCTTCACCAGCTCGGCGATCTTCAGGGTGGCGAGCGGCGTGGTGGCCGCGGGCTTGAGCACCACCGTGTTGCCGGCCAGCAAGGCCGCTGGGACCTTGAAGGCCATCAGGATCAGCGGGAAGTTCCAGGGCACGATGGCTCCGACCACGCCCAGCGGACGGCGACGCAGCTCGACCTTCTTCTGCGGGCTGTCCTCCAGCACCTTGGTCGGCAGGTCGAGGGTCGAGAAGTAGCGGAAGAAGGCCGCCGCGCCGTAGGCTTCGCCCACCGCGTCCTGCAGCGGCTTGCCCTGCTCCTGGGTCAGGATGTGGCCGAGTTCGGCGGCGTTGGCCTGGATAGCATCAGCGATGGCGGCCAGCGCGGTGCGCCGCTCGTCAATGGTCTTGCCGCTCCAGGCCGGGAACGCGGCCTTGGCCGCGGCGACCGCCTCGTCGAGTTGCGCCTTGGAAGCGCGGGCGCACTGGGCGACCACGCCCTCGGTGGCCGGATTGACGACATCCATCTGGCTGTCGCCATCCACGAGGCGACCGCCGATCAGAAGCTTGAACGGACCCATGAGCTTTCTCCCTTCGACGTCGCCTTTGATGTGGCGATCACTGGGGCGGAAGAAAAGCCGGGCGCCGCTACGTCAGGCAACGGTCGGCGCCCGGAGCATTGTCGACAGCCTTGGCGGCAGCCATGAGAGGTTCCGTGGGGTGAGCCTTTACGCCTCCCCGGCCCCCGCCTCAGGATCAGGCAAAAGAGCTTAGGCAAAAAGCTGAGGGAGGACGCGCCATGGCCGAGGTCTGGAGCGGAGACCGCCGCCGGGATTCCGAGCTTTTGCGGCGACAGGGCCTTCAGGCCGCGGCGGGCTTCGCCAGCCTGGGCGTGAAGCCTGGCGACGGGGTCGCGATCTGCCTGCGCAATGACTTCCCGTTCTTCCAGGCCACGATCGGCGCCGGAGCGCTCGGCGCCTATCCGGTAGCGGTGAACTGGCACTACACCATCGACGAGGCGCGCTACCTGCTCGAGGACTCGGGCGCCAAGGTACTGGTGATCCACGCCGACCTGCTGCGCACCCTGGGGGAAGCCATCCCCGATGGAGTGACCGTGCTGGCGGTGGAGACGCCGCCGGAGATCCGCGCGGCCTACGGGATTTCCGAGGCCGACGCCCAGGCGCCGCCCGGCGTCCTCGACTGGGACCGCTGGCTGGAAGGTTTCGAACCGCGCACCGAGCCGGCGGCCTCGGCGCCCAGCGTGATCATCTACACCTCCGGCACCACCGGACGGCCGAAAGGCGTGCGGCGGCCGACCAACACCCCCGAACAGGCCAAGGGCGTAGCCGAGATGCTGGCCTGGTCCTACGGATTTACGGACTACCTCGATCCAGCCAGCGGCAAGTCGCCGTCGGAGATCGTCACCGCCATAGTGGGACCAATCTACCACTCCGCGCCCAACGCCCACGGCAGCTTCGCATTCCGGTCGGGTGCCAACCTCACCATCATGCCGCGCTTCGATCCCGAGGAACTGCTGCGGCTGATCGAGGCGCGGAAGATCACCCACCTGAACATGGCGCCGATCATGTTCAACCGGCTGCTGAAGCTGCCCAAGGAGGTGCGGGACCGCTACGACGTCTCGTCCCTGCGGTTCGTGGCCCATGCGGCCGCCCCGGTGGCGCCAGAGGTCAAGCGCGCGATGATCGCGTGGTGGGGGCCGGTGATCAACGAGTACTACGGCTCCACCGAGATGGGGAACGTCACCTTCTGCACTGCAGAGGAATGGCTCGCCCACCCCGGCACGGTGGGCAAGGTGATGCCGGGCGCGGCCGTCCGGGTGGTCGACGAGAATGGCCGCGACGTTCCCAGGGGCACAGTGGGCGAGGTCATCGGCCGCTACACACGGATGAGCGACTTCACCTATCAGAACGACCCGGCCAAGCGCCGCGCGATGGAGCGGG
Source organism: Pseudomonadota bacterium (assembly GCA_023445705.1). GTDB lineage: Bacteria > Pseudomonadota > Alphaproteobacteria > Caulobacterales > Caulobacteraceae > Phenylobacterium. Next base: position 992 of record JAEXKM010000076.1, on the reverse strand, counting down.
ATGGGCTGGTCACGCCGGGCGATGTCGGGTTCTTCGACGAGGATGGCTTTCTGCATCTCTGCGACCGTGCGAACGACATGATCATCTCCGGCGGGGTGAACATCTATCCGGCCGAGATCGAGGCCGAGCTGCACAAGCTGCCCGAGGTCGCCGACTGCGCGGTGTTCGGGATACCGGACGAGGAGTTCGGCGAAGGAATCTGCGCCGTGGTCAAGCTGCAGCCCGGCTCGGACATCGGCGAGGCGGGCATCCGGGCGCGGCTGCGCGAGCGGCTCTCGGGCTTCAAGATCCCCAAGCTGATCGAGTTCGTCGACGAACTGCCCCGCGAGGACTCGGGGAAGATCTTCAAGCGCAAGCTGCGGCAACCCTATTGGGAAGGCGCGGGACGCTCGATCTAGTCTTTGCGTTTCGGTTTCAGGTCGGTCGCAGGCGTCGAAATCGTCCGCCCGCCAGAGCGTGCGATCCTCGCTGGCGCAGTTCAGGAATCGCACATGAAACGACCCCCTCTCATTCTTTCGAGCCTGCTGGCGCTCGCCTGCTGGAGCGCGAGCCAGGCCCAGGGCATGCCGCCGCCACCCGGCCTATTCCCCGGCGGTCCGCCCGCCGACATGCAGCAGCGGGTGGAAGCCCGCGAGGCCGAACGCGCGAAGGATCTGCGCACCGTGCTGCGGATCACGGCGGACCAAGAGCCCGCGCTCGCAGCCTATCTGTCGGCTGTCCGGCCGCCGAGGTTTGAAGAGAAACGCCCGGACGAAGGAGCCCGCGAGGGCGAGCCCAAGCCGCTGAGCACGCCTGATCGGCTTGCCCGCATGGCCGAGATGGAAGCCAAGCGCGAGCGCGAACGTCGCCGGCGCGACGAGGCGACGCTGGCCTTCTATCAGAAGCTGAAGCCCGATCAGCGCGAGGTCTTCGACGCCCTAGCCCGCCTGTCACCGCCGCCGGGAGGTCCGATGCAGATATTCCATATGGCGGGCGGGCCGCCTCCCCTGCCC
>JAEXKM010000038.1 GCA_023445705.1 Pseudomonadota bacterium | reverse complement strand
TCATGACCCCGGCCAGATCCATCGCCATGACCTGCAGTTCGGAACCCCAGTCGGCAGTGGCGACGCAAAGCGTGTTGGCCAGCCGCGGCGCGTCCTCGCCGATGACGACCGCGCCGGCGGCCTTCATCCGTTCGGCCGTGGCGTCGCGCCACTCGGCCTGGATCTGGCGATCTTTCATGGCCGCGAGCGCCGCTGCCCCGAAACCTGCAATGCCGGCGACGTTCTCGGTGCCGGCCCGACGACCGCGCTCCTGTCCCCCACCGTGCTGGCGTCGAACCATCGTAGCGCGCGGGCCAAAGGTCAGGGCGCCCACGCCCTGCGGTCCGCCAAGTTTGTGAGCGGAGACCACCAGGGTGTCTGCGCCCAGGGCGCGGCTGTCCGTCATGATCTTTCCGGCCGCCTGGATGGCGTCAACGTGCAGCCAGCCCTCGGCCGCGCGCACGATCTCGGAGGCCTCGCGTACGGGTTGGATCACGCCGGTTTCGTTGTTGGCCTGCATCAGCGCCACGAACGGACGGCCATCGGCCGCATCCCAGCGGGCCAGGCGCTCGGCCAGCCAACCCAGGTCGGCGACGCCCTGCCCATTCACCGGCAGGAATTCGACCTGGGCGCCGGACGCCTTGGCGCTCTCCATCACGCTGTCATGCTCGATGGCGCTGACGATCAGGCGCTTGGAACCGGTCGCGACGGCGCTCTCGATCGCCAGCGCATTGGCCTCCGTGCCGCCGGAGGTGAAGATCACCGTGGAAGCCGGTCCGCCGATCAGCGCCGCGACCGCATTGCGAGCCTCTTCGACGATCGCCCGCGCGGCCCGTCCGGTCGCATGCACCGAGGACGGGTTTCCACCCGTCGCGAACGCCCGCGCCACAGCCGCCGCTGCTTCGGGACGGACTGGCGCGGTCGCATTGTAGTCGAGATAGACCGCGCTCACGCCGCCTCCTTGGACGCCAGGCGCCCATTGACGAGGTCGGCGAGGGTCACCGAGGTGAGGTAGCTTTCCAGCTGCCGCCCCATCTCTTCCCACAGGTCGTGGGTGATGCAGCGCTCGCCCTTCAGCATGCACCCCTTGCCCTGGGCGCCGCAGCGAGTCGCGCGCAGCGGCTCATCCACCGCCAGCACGATGTCGGCGATGTTGGTGTCTTCGGCTTCCCGCGCCAGGCGGTAACCACCGCCGGGACCGCGTAGGCTCTTGACCAGGCCGCGACGCCGAAGGCGGGCGAAAAGCTGTTCGAGATAGGAGAGCGAAATCTGCTGGCGTTGGGCGATTTCCGCCAAGGTGACGGCGCGATCGCCCTCGGCCAACGCGGCCTGCCGGCGCGCGAGGTCGGCCATGGCCATCACCGCATAACGTCCCTTGGTCGAAAGGCGCATGTCGCTCCGCGAAACTCTCAGTCGCCAGATTGCTTTTTTTCGAGCATCTGCTGCGGTCCCTATGTTACAGGCCCCCGCTTGCACGGGGCTTGTCGCCGGAACCGGCTGACGGTCGCGATCTAGGAAGACCGAGCGCGTTAGTCAAGTATTCCGACGCCGCGCCTGACGAGAGGAATGGCATGCCAGAAGTGGTTCTGACCGGCGCCGCCGGGCGGATCGAGGGCCGATACACCCAGGGCAAGAGCCCTACGTCGCCCATAGCGCTCATCCTTCACCCGCACCCCAAGGCCGGCGGCCAGATGAACCACCCGGTGGCGGTGCAACTCTTCCACCTGTTCATGAAGCGCGGCTTCTCGACCCTGCGCTTCAATTTCCGCGGCGTCGGCCGCAGCCAGGGTGAGTTCGACAGCGGCATCGGGGAGCTGGCTGACGCCGCCACCGCCCTGGACTGGCTTCAGGCGACCAACCCGGCGGCTTCGCAATGCTGGGTCGCCGGCTACTCGTTCGGGGCATGGATCGGCATGCAGCTCCTGATGCGCCGCCCTGAGACGGACGGCTTCATCAGCGTCTCGCCGCCCACCAACATGTACGATTTCAGCTTCCTGGCCCCTTGCCCGGCCTCGGGCCTGATCCTGACGGGCGGCGCGGACACCGTGGTGCCGCCGGCGGAAGTCGAGCGCGTCGTTTCCAAGCTGCGCACCCAAAAGGGCATCGTGATCGACTACGAGGTCGTCGACGGCGCCAGCCACTTCTGGGCAGAGAACCTGCCAGACGTCGAAAAACGTGTCGGGGCCTACCTCGACAAGCGGATCGAAGCCGATCCCATCTAGGTCGACCAGCGGCCGCCCAACAATCGGGCGGCCGTTTTTGCATCTGGCCGCGCCGCGCTCCGTCCTTGACCGGCGTAAAGTTAAGACGCTTTCCTTAGCCCTGGTCTAGCCTCCGCCATGAAGGCCTGGAATGTCGACGCGTCGCTCGCTTGCTTGGATGGCGGCCGCCCAGGCGAGCTATTTCGCACTGCAGTTCGGCGGCTCGGTCGTCCTGGCGCGGCTGCTCAATCCGCATGACATGGGTGTCTTCGCCATCGCACTGGCGATGGCCGGGCTTCTGGCCCTCATCCAGGCCTTTGGGCTCAACAACCTGATCGTCCGCGAGGCCGAGCTCAAGCCAAGCCTGGCCGCGACGGCCTTCACCATCAACGCTGGTCTTGGCGTGTTGATGAGCGCCATCACCGCCGGGCTTGGCCTGTTCGGCGGCGTGCTGCTGGGCGACGACGGCGTCGCGCGGGTGCTGATGGTGCTGGCGGTCCTGCCGCTCGTGGCGATCTTCGAGTTCCTACCGACCGCTCGGCTGGAACGCGAAGGCGCGTTCCGCACCCTGGCGATCATCAAGGCGGGCCGCTCGGCCATCGCCATGGGCCTCACCGTCGCCCTCGCCTTCGCCGGCCACAGCTATATGAGCCTCGCCTGGGGCCAGGTCGCCGGCGCGGTCTTCAACGTACTCGCGCTCCACGTCATCGCCTGGCGCCATGTGAGCCTGCGCTTGGCCCTTGATGACTGGCGCGCCGTAAGCCGGTTTGGAGGGCAGATGCTGGCCATCTCCGGCGTGAACACGGTGGCCGATCGCGTGGCCGAGATCTTGCTTGGACGGATCATCGACCTGGCGGCTCTGGGGCTCTACTCGCGTGCTTCCTCGATGTTCAATCTCTTGTGGAACAACATCCACATCGTCCTGGCGCGCGTCCTGCTGGTGGACTTCGCCGATCTTGCACGTCGCGGAATCCCGTTTCGGGATCGATACTTGCGAGTGGTTGCGGTCATGACTGGCACACTCTGGCCGGCCTTTGCGGGCCTCGCGATCCTTTCCGGGCCCTTCATCAACCTCGTCTACGGGCCAAAGTGGCTAGGCGCGGCCGTGCCGCTCAGCATGTTGTCGATCGCCGCCATCATCCTCGTGTCGATCACCATGACCTGGCAGGTCTTCGTGGTTTCGGGCGAGACGTCACGCCAGGCGCGGATCGAGATCGTCCGCTCCGGCTTCGGGTTGATCCTGTTTTGCGCCGGAGCGTTCGTCAGTCTCTCCACCGCCGCGGCCGCGAAGATCGGGGACGCCCTGTTCTCCTACGTGCTCTATCGCCCGCACATCCGCCGGATGACCGGGACGACCGGCCCCGACCTGAGGCCCATCTACCTGAAGAGCGGCCTAGCCACCGGCGCAGCGATCGCGCCCGCGGCGGCGCTGATGATCGCCTATCGGGGCGCGGCCACCACGCCCCTGCCC
>JAEXKM010000426.1 GCA_023445705.1 Pseudomonadota bacterium | reverse complement strand
CCACATACAGGAACGCGCCCCGCGGGTTGGGCTGGGCCGCCGTCCCCTGCAGGCTGAGCGGCTGGAACACCGACGGGTCGCCCACCACCCGGATGCCCTGCGGCTGGTCGTACTTCTGGTAGTACTGGTAGAGCCCGACGATCCAGTGGACCGCTCCGTCGCCGTTCGATGAGAGGTTGATTTCGTTGGACAGCCACTTCTGGCGTTCCTCGTAGAAGGTGCGGGCGTCGGTGGAGACATTGGTCGCCAGGAACGGCGCGATCGGGCCGGCGCCGTCAGGATCCACCATGATGTTCTGTGGCCCGGCTCGCGGCGAGAGGTCGGAGTCAGTGGAGGTGTTGTAGTCGTACTGCTGATAGCCGGCGAGGTACTTGAAGGTCGCCCAGCCGAGGTCCGACGTCAGGTCGAAGTGCAGCCGATGGTGGTTGTCCAACGAGCCGTAAGCGGCCGAATTGACGTTCTGCGCATAGGGATCCTGAACGCCCGGATTGGGCAGGTTCAGGCCGTAGGTCGTGTTGTAATAGAGCGCCGACGTGCCGACCCCGGTCAGTGAGGTGGTGTCGTAGGGGGAGATGTTGTTGGCGAAGGTGTTGCCGACCCCATAGCTGTCGTCCCAGTCGAATTTGCTGTAGCGCAGGCGCGCCACCGTGTTCTCGCCCAGGTCGGCTTCCAGCTGGGCTTCCACCATCCAGCGGCGGACCTCGGCGCCATCCCGCGCCGGTCCGCTGTTCTTGAGGAAGCCGTTCTCCCGGCGCTCCATCGAGGCGCCGAGCAGGAAGCGCAGATTGTTCAGGACCGGGCCGCTCACCAATCCGTCGAGGCGGTAGGACTCGTAGTTTCCGACCATCCCGCGCACTTCTGCGTTGAAATCTTCCGTCGGCCGCTTGCTCACCACGTTGAGCGTTCCGCCGATGGAATTGCGGCCGTAAAGGGTGCCTTGTGGGCCGCGCAGAACCTCCGTGCGCTCAACGAACAGCGACGGGGTGGAGGAGTCGAACATCGAGTTGGAGAAGATGCCGTCGGAATAGAGCGCGACCGACGGGTCGGTGCCGATCGCGTTGGTCAGCCGCCCCAGGCCCCGGATCGACATCCGGTCGTTGTTTGTATAGCTGACGCTGGGCGTGACCCGGGCAAGATCCTCCACGGAGTTCACGCCGAGGATGTCGCGTCGCTCGCTGGTATAGGCCGACACCGCGACAGGAACGTCCTGCAGGCTTTGCTCCCGCTTTTCAGCAGTCACCACCAGCTCTTCGATCATATTCGTCGGCCCACTGGCCGTCTGCGCCAACGCGGACGTAGCAAATCCGGTGGCGACAAGAAGCGAAGCGGTGGCGACCAAGCGGCCGCGCCGGCTGGCGACGCCAGCGCGAACGCGCTGCTGCGCAGCGTGGATCATGATTGTTCCTCCCAACGGGCTATGTGTTCTGTGCGCCCGCTCACCAGGGGTTAGGTTCGAACAACTTTCGAAAAGACCCGCGTTGCAGTTTCGCAACATAGCCTTCGGTACGGCTCGCAAGCCTGTAGCCGCGCGTCGGGTTCGTCGTCATTCTAGGAGGGCTGACGCAACGTGACCGCCAAGGGCGCGACATCAGCGCAGGGAGGAGAGTTCGAAGCCCATGCCGGCGCATGCCCAGCGGCTGACGTCAGATTCCGAGACCGTCTTCCAGCGCGTCGGTTCCTCGCCGGCCCGCGCTGTGCGGATCAATGGCCTGCAATCCAAGGCGATCGCAGCCTCGCTCGCGATCCTGGAACGGGACGGCGCGGAGAAGCTCAATCTGCGCGCCATCGCCGACGAAGCCGGCGTGGGGGTCTCGTCGATCTATCACTACTTCCCGAGCAAGAAGGCGCTGCTGTTGCGGTTGGCCTCGATCGGCCTGAAGCAGCTTCTGGAAGCGGTGGAGCGCAGCTTTGCGACCCATCCCGAGCTTCCGCCCATGCGGGCCAAGGCGGCCGTTTTCTTCCGCTTCGTCGAGGATCACCCCGCCCTCTTCTCCCTGATGTTCAATCCCCAACTCCTGGCCGAGCACGAGACCTTGCGGGCCTACGAGGCCGCCATCGTCGCCGAATATCGCGAGGCCGTGCAGGCGGACGATCGGGTCCCGCCCAAGCATGTCGATGACGCATCCTTCGCCATCTGGGCCCTGGGCCGCGGCATGGCGGCGATGATGTCGTCGCACGGCGGACGCCTGCCGCCGGAAAAGGCCGAGATACTCAGCGCCGGCGCCCGCTACCTGATCGACCGCAGCAACTAAGCCGGCGTCTGGCCGTCAATGACGTTTGCCGAATGCCGTTCGACTCCCGAACAATGGCGCAACGCCGCGCGAACGACGGCGACCGGGAGAGACGAGATGCCCCAGCAGAGCTGCGCCCAGCCCCCCGTGGCCGGCGCGCCCCGGTCATGGTGAAGAAGGAAAAGCCCGCCACCGCCGGCGCCTCCAACCTTCGGGCCAAGGTGCTGAATGCGGCCAACGAGGTTCTTGCGCGCGACGGCGTCGAGCACCTTAACCTGCGGGCCATCGCCGAGACGGCGGACATCGGCATCGCCTCGATCTACCACTACTTCCAGAACCGGGAGGACATCCTCCTCAACCTCGCCCTGATCGGGTACGCGCGGTTGCGGCGCGACATCCAACATCCCCCTGCCGACGCCCCCACGCCGATCAGCGGCGGCGCGCGCGCATTTTTCGGATTCGCCGAACGCCAGCCGGCGCTGTTCTCATTGATGTTCGACGAGCAGTTGATGTCCCGCCACGAAATCCTGCGCGAGGCGGAGAACGCCGCCTTCCAGGCCTATGAGGCGGTGGTGAGGGAGGACGGACGCATGCCGCCCGAACATCAGGACAAGGCCGCCTTCGCGCTATGGGCGCTGGGCCGCGGCATGGCCGCGATCCTCGCCTCCTATCCGGGTGGGCGGCCGCCGGAAGAGGTCGTCGACAAGCTGTTCGCCGGCGCGTCCTACCTGCTCTCGCCGCGCCACTGACCGCAGGACGGGCGCGCTGCCCGTCCTGCCAGCCGAAGTGCTAGTTGCGGCTCGGAATGACGACCGGCAGCGTTTCATAGCCGTGGACGAAGGACGAGTAGGTCCGCTGCGGCGCTCCGACCACCTTGATCAGCGGGAAGCGCTTGAGGATCTCTTCCCAGATGATGGTGAGCTGCATCTCGGCCACGCGATTGCCGACGCAGCGGTGGATGCCGAACCCGAAGGACAGGTGCTCGCGCGGGCGTTCCCGGTCGATGATGTAGTCGTTCGGGCGGTCGAGCTTGCTCTCATCGCGGTTGCCCGAAATGTACCACATGATGACCCGGTCGCCCTGGCGGATTTGCTTTCCGCCCAGTTCGATGTCCCGGGTGGCGATGCGCGCCATGTGCGCCAGCGGCGTCTGCCAGCGGATGGTCTCCGACACCATCGACGAGACCAGCTCAGGCTGAGCGCGCAGCTTGTCGTACTGTTCGGGATTCTGGTTCAGCGCGTAGACGCTGCCCGAGATGGTGTTCCGGGTGGTGTCGTTGCCGCCGACGATCAGCAGGACGACATTGCCCTGATATTCCTCCAGCGGCATGTCGCGGGTCGACGGGTTGTGCGCCAGCATCGAGATCAGGTCGATCCCGGGCTCGGCGTCGACGCGCTGCTCCCACAGTTCACGGAACGTGTTGAAGCACGTCGTCATGTCCTGGAACTTCTGTTCCCAACTGGTGACCGGGCCGTGCCCGGGCATGTTGGTGATCACGTCCGACCAGTGAGTGAGCTTGCGCCGCTCTTCGAAGGGGAAGTCGAAGAGGGTGGCCAGGGTCATGGCCGTCAGTTCTTTGGAGACCAGGTCCACCCAGTCGAACTCCTTGCCGATGGGCAGGTTGTCCAGGATCTGGCCGGCGCGTTCGCGCACGATCGGCGCCATCAGCGCGATATTGCCGGGCGCCACGGTCGGGCTGACCGCCTTGCGCTGACGGCCATGCTCGGGCTCGTCCATGGTGATGAAGCCGGCGCCGCGGCGCTGGCGCTGGCCCAGGACCTTGGCCTGCTCTTCCATCGCCTTGAGGTTCGGCAGGGTGATGCCGTCGGCGGACGAGAAGGCCTCGTGGTTGGTGTCGACGGCCAGGATGTCTTCCCAGCGGGTGATCGACCAATAGCGCCCGAACTCGCTGTCCTCGGTCAGATGGATGGGGTCCTCGCGCCGCAGGCGCTCGAAGACCGGCCAGATCGTGTCTTCCTGAAACCGGTCGGCGCGCCCCGGATTGATGGCCGAAAGCGGCACGGTCTCCGGCGCGTCCGACGCGGCGGGTGCGATCGAAACCAAAGTGGCCATTGGAACCTCCCTTGTTGTTGTCGGCCGCGTAGTTGTGTTGTCCACGGCGCGCCGCGCGCCTTTGAGCACGCAGGCCGCCAGTGGGCGCGTTCGAACGAAATTCGACAAGGGGGCTTGAGGTTCGCCCCGCCGAATACGGAAATCGGGAGCCCCGCGACCACGATCTAGCGCTCGCCCTTGCAGCGTCGACCGCCCCTATTGTGGAATCTTGTTCGAGGTATCCTCATTCGAAAAGACGGCCGAACGCCGCCGCGAAGGATCCAGGGTGGAAATGGAATGAACACGCAGACCATCACGTCCAGCGAGCCTGCCAGCGAGCTTCAGCATTTCGACGTGCTCATCGTCGGCGCCGGCATCGCAGGGGTCGGGTCGGCCTACCACCTGCAGACCCAATCTCCGGAGCGCAGCTTCAGGATCCTGGAGGCCCAGTCCAACTTCGGCGGGACCTGGCGCACCCACCAGTATCCCGGCGTCCGTTCCGACAGCGACCTCCACACCTTCGGCTATCGCTTCAAGCCGTGGCGGGGCGCGCCGATCGCCACCGGCGAGGAGATCCTCTCGTACATGGCCGAGGTCATCGAGGAGAACGACCTCGACCGTCACATCCAGTACCGGACCCAGATCCTGTCGGCCCGGTGGTCCAGCCAGGACAGTCTCTGGTACGTCGACGCACGCCGCCTCGATACCGGCGCCATCGAGCACTACTCGACCCGGTTCCTCTGGATGTGCCAGGGCTATTACCGTCACACCGAGGGCTACACGCCCGACTGGCCCGGCATGGAGGACTTCCAGGGCCAGATCGTCCACCCGCAGACCTGGCCCAGCGACCTCGACTGGCGCGGCAAGAAGATCGTCGTCATCGGCTCGGGCGCGACGGCCGCGACCCTGATCCCGGCGCTCGCCGACGAAGCGGCGCACGTGACGATGCTGCAGCGCTCGCCCACCTACTTCACCCCCGGCCGGAACCGCAACGAACTCGCCGAAACCCTGCGCGAACTCGACATCGATCCGGACTGGACCCACGAGATCGTCCGCCGCAGCATCCTGCAGACCAGCGCCAAGATGGGCCAGCGCCGCGAGGAGAACCCCGAACTCGTCCGAGAGGAACTGCTCGGCGTTCTACGCAAGATCCTGGGCGACGAGTACGTCGCCAAGCACTTCACCCCCAGCTACGCGGTCTGGCGCCAGCGCATCTGCTTCGTACCCAACGGCGACTTCTTCGAAGCGATCAAGGCCGGCAAGGCCTCGGTCGCCACCGACACCATCGACCGCTTCACCGAAAACGGCGTCCGCCTTGCGTCCGGCGAGACGCTCGAGGCGGACATCATCGTCACCGCCACGGGGTTCAACCTGAACATCCTTGGGGACATCGCCTTCTTCGTCGACAACCAGCCCCTCGACCTTTCGAAAACGGTGACCTACCGCGGCATGATGTTCACGGGCGTGCCGAACCTCGTCTGGGTCTTCGGCTACTTCCGCGCCAGCTGGACCCTACGCGCCGACCTGGTCGGCGATTTCGTGCCGCGCCTGCTGTCCCACATGGACGCCAAACAGGCCAAGTCCGTCGCCGTGGCGCTGCGCCCCGAGGACCAGGACATGCCGCTGGGCGACTGGATCGATCCGGAGAACTTCAATCCCGGCTATCTGATGCGCGGCATGCACCTGATGCCCAAGAGCGGCGCCAAGCGGGAATGGCGCCATACCCAGGACTACTGGTCCGAGAAGGACGAATTCCCGCTCATCGACCTGGACGACCCGGCGTTCGTCTACGGCTGACGGGGCCCTCTCCCGGCGATAGCTGACAGGTTCCCTGGCGCACCAATAGAAATCCTAACAGCGGTATTCGACTTATTCCTACAACGCCGATGGGCCTTATCTAATAGTTACCCCCGTCAACGGACGGCAAGAACACTACCCGGGGGTAACACATGCGTCAGATCATCCACGCCAGCCTATTGGCCTCGCTCCTATGCGGCGCCGCCACTTCGGCCCTCGCCCAGGAGACGCCCGCCGCGGCTTCGGCCGGCGATCACGGCGCGAACACCCAGTCGATCGAAGAGCTGGTGGTCACTGCGCGCCGCCGCGCCGAGAGCCTGCAGGAGGTTCCGCTGGCGGTGTCGGTGATCAGCGCCGCCCGCGTCGAGGACGCGGGCGCCTTCACCGTCGGGCGTCTTCAGCAGATCGCCCCGACCTTCCAGTATTATTCGTCGAACCCGCGCAACACGACGGTCAACATCCGCGGCCTGGGCGTCCCGTTCGGCCTGACCAGCGACGGCTTCGAGCAGGGTGTCGGCATCTATGTCGACGACGTCTATTACGCCCGCGCCGCCTCGGCGACGTTCGACTTCCTGGACATCGCCCAGGTCGAGGTCCTGCGCGGCCCCCAGGGCACGCTCTACGGCAAGAACACCACCGCCGGCGCGATCAACATCACCACCAACCAACCGACCTTCGACTTCGAAGGCCGCGCTGAGGTGACGGCCGGCAACCTCGGCTTCAAGCAGGCGAAGGCCGCGATCTCCGGCCCGATCACCGACAAGATCGCCGCTCGCCTGGCGGTCTCGACCACCAGCCGCCACGGGACCATCTACAACGTCACCAGCGGCGTGCGGGTCAACGAATTGGACAACCTCGGCGTCCGGGGTCTGGTGCTCTACCAGCCCAACGACGACCTGAAGATCACGTTCAGCGGCGACTACAGCGAGCAGGACCCTGAGTGCTGCGCCCAGATCTACGTCCGCACCGGCGCGACCCAGCGCCCGTTGGCGCGGCAGTATGCGGCCCTGGCCGCGGCCCAAAACTACACGGTGGTCAGCACCAATCCCTTCGACCGCATCACCGACGTGGACGCCGGCCTCAACGCCGGCAACAAGCTCGGCGGCGCCTCGGCCCGCGTGGTCTGGAACGTCGGTCCCGGCACCCTGACCTCGGTGACCGCCTGGCGTTTCTGGGACTGGAAGCCCGAGAACGACCGCGACTTCCTCGGCCTCTCGATCGTCAGCAAGTCGCAGAACCCGTCGCAGCAGGACCAGTACACCCAGGAACTGCGCTACACCTACGGCGGCGAAAAGCTCGACTTCGTGGTCGGCGCGTTCGGCTTCTACCAGCGCATCGACACCCAGGGCACCGAAGAGAACGGCCCCGCCTCCAGCCGCTGGAACCTGACCGGCGCCCTGGCCAACGACCCGTCGGTCTTGGATGGCCTGGTCGCCTACAACACCCAGTACCTGAAGAACCTCAGCCTCGCCCTTTACGGCCAGGCGAGCTGGAAGGTGACCGACGCCTTCACGATCCAGCCCGGCGTCCGCATCAACTACGACAAGAAGGAAGGCTACTATCAGCGCCTGGTCTTCGACGGTCAGGGTAACCCCGTCCTGTTCGGCCAGACCGACCCGATCAAGGTCGCCCAGCGCAGCATCCTGTCGCCGCAAGAGAGCGCGCCCGAGTTCAGCGACACCAATTTCAGCTACGACCTGACCGCGTCCTACCGCTTCACGCCGCAGGTGATGGCCTACGCGACCTACGCCAAGACCTTCAAGACCGGCGGCATCAACCAGAATGGCCTGCCGACCGACGCGGCCGGCAACCCGATCCTGGCCGCTGGCACGATCAAGCCGGAATCCGTGCACCACTTCGAAGCCGGCCTGAAGACCGAGTTCTGGGACCGCCGCGCGGTCCTGAACCTCGCCGCCTTCCGCACCGACATCGATGACTACCAGGCGACGGTCACCAACGGCCAGCTCGGCGTCCTTCGCGGCTACCTGGCCAACGCCGACAAGGTGCGCAGCCAGGGCTTCGAGTTCGACTTCTCGGTCCGCCCGAACGCCCGCTTCAACGCCTACGCCAACGGCGCCTACACCGACGCCAAGTACGTGAAGTTCGTCGACGCCCCCTGCCCGCCCGAACTGTCGGGCGGCACGACGGCGGCGGCGGGCCAGACGCCCAGCGCGCCCGGCACGCCCGGCGGCATCAGTCCGGCCAACTGCGACATCTCCGGCGGTCGCCTGCCCGGCGTCTCGAAGTGGTCGCTGTCGTACGGCGCCGAGGCGAACCTCCCGGTCACGGTGTTCGGCCGCGAAGGCCAGACCTATGTCGGCTTCGAAGGCAGCTACCGTTCCGACTTCTCCTCCAACCCCTCGCCCTCGGCCTACACCTGGGTGAAGGGCTACTCCCTCGCCAACTTCCGCGCGGGCGTCCGCACCAGCGACGGCCTCGATCTCTTCGCCTGGGTCCGCAACGCCTTCGACGAAGACTATTTCGAGCAACTGGCCCTGGGCCCGAGCAGCACCGGCCTCATCGTCGGCCAGCCCGGCGATCCGCGGACCTGGGGCGTGACCCTGCGCGCCGCCTTCTAGGCCCTGGCAGGCCGCGAGCCTCGGTTCGCGGCCTGCGCACGCCCCTCTTCAACGACCGGCCCAGTCGGGGCTAAGTTGCCCGCGGGCCGAAGCGGCCCCAACGAAACTCGCGGGAGGGGCGAATGGACGAGCGGCGAATCACAACGCTGATCTGGGGCGTGAAAGAGAGCTTCAGACGCTATGTCGAAGGCGCCGGCGGCGTCATCGAGGTCGCGGCCGGGGCAGAACGGGCCCCCGACGGCGCGATCGCCTTCGCGGCTGACGCAGATCACCTGACGCTCGGCGCCGACGGCAAGCTCGAAGGCCGCGGCGCCTTCCTCGGCGAGGTCAGGTTCGAGGCCCATGGCGGCATGCTCGCCGTCCGGCTGATCGACCCTTCCATCGAAATCGGCCCGACCGGAGCCACGATCACCGCGGCCGACACGCCGGCGCGCGACTACCGGGTCGAGGTAGCGCGGCTCGACCTGAATGCGGCCGAGTTGAACGCGGCCGGCGAACTCGTCGTCCCGGCGGCTCTCGCCATCGACGGCAGCCACCTGCTCGGCGGTCATTATCCGCCCTCGACGCCGCTCGACCCCGTGCGTCTCACCCTCGCCAAATGACCCCCGCAGAGCTCTGAGGCGAGCGCCGCCACAATGCACCCCAGGGTGCATCGTTCTGTCTCAGGGCGCGTTTTGGACGGACGTGTACTAATCACGGCCAGGTTCAAAGCGTTACAATATTCAACCATGTCGCGTAATTTAGGGTCAGTCGCGAATCTTGCTCGCGAAGCGGGCGCTTCGGCGCCGGACGAGTTGTCAGACCTGCTGCAGGCCGTGGTCGACGCCTTGGCCGATCCAACCGTCATCAAGGACGGCGATCACCGGTGGCTGGTGGTGAACCAGCCGCTTCTGGCGCTGATCGGCCACCCGGCCGAACTGATCGTCGGCCGCACCGACCTGGACCTATTCCCCGGCCGACAGGGCGAAAGCCACATCGCCATCGACCGCGACGTCTTCGCAACCGGCCAGCCGGCCGACTACGAGCAGGTGGTCGTCTCGGCCGAGGACGACGTTCGCCGTTGCCTGCTGACCCGCAAGCGGCTCCTGCGCCTGCCGATCGGCGAGACCCAGCAGACGTTCCTGCTCGCCTCTTTCGTAGACGTGACGGCGGCCCGCGAGGCTGAGGCGCGGCTGACCGAGGCGGAGGAGCACCACCGGCACGCCCTGGCCCTCAACCCGCAGATCCCGTGGACCTCGGACCCGCAGGGCGTGATCATCGAGATCAGCCCTGTCTGGGAAATGCGCGTCGGCATGTCCCGCGAACACGCCATGGGCGGCGGCTGGATGGAAGCGGTCCACGCCGAAGATGTGATTGGAACGGTCGAGGCCTGGAACATGGCCCTGGCGAGCGGCCACACGCTCGATATGGAATATCGTCTGCGCATGGCGACCGGCGAATATCGCTGGGTCCGGGCCTGGGCCGCGCCACGGCGCGACGAGGACGGCAAGATCCTCCGCTGGTACGGCGCGCTCGAGGACATCCACGACCGCAAGGTGGCCGAAGCCGCCCTGGTCGCCAGTTCTCGCGAGTTCAGCGACATGGCCAACGCCGCCCCGGCCATGATCTGGACGACCGACCCCAGCGGTGCGACCACCTTCGTCAGCCGCCTCTGGTGCGAGACCACCGGACAACGGGGAACCGAACCCCTCGGGCACGGATGGCTGGAGATGGTGCACCCGGACGACCGCATGGTCATCCGCTCGGCCTACGCCATGGCCAGCACCGCCGGACAGCCGTTCCAGGCCGAGTACCGCCTGCGCACCCGATCCGGCGACTGGATCTGGGTGATCGACGTCGGCCAGCCGCGCTATGGCCCTTCGGGAGAGTTCGTCGGCTACGTCGGCTCGGTGCTTGATGTGACCGAACGGCGGCAAGCGGCCGAGCGGCTGGAAGCCATTCTCGAAAGCACGACAGACTGCGTGGTGCTGATCGATGGTGACTATCGGCTGACCTATGCCAACGGCAACGCCCGCCGCAAGCTGAAGGACCGCCCCCTGAGCATCGGCCAGCGGCTCAGGGAAATCTTCCCCGAAGAGATCGAGGGTGTCTTCGCCGAGCAGTTCGCCCTCGCCTTGACCAGGCAGGCGCCCGTGACCTTCGAAGCGCCCCTCGCCGGCCTGGACGAGTGGTTCGAAGTCCACGCCTTCCCGACCAAGGATGGGCTCTCGCTATTCTTCCGCGATGTCTCCGCCCGCCGCACCGCCGAGCAGGAACGGCTGACGGCGCAGGAGAAGATGATCCATATGGCGCGCCACGACGCGCTGACCGACCTGCCGAACCGGGTCCTCTTCCGCGAGCGGCTGGAGCGCGTGGTCGCCGACAACCGCAGCCCGACCCAGACCGCGGTCCTCTATGTGGACCTCGACGGCTTCAAGGAGGTCAACGACACCGCCGGGCACGGGGCTGGAGACGTCCTGCTCCGGCTCGTCGCCCAGCGTCTGCAAAACGGCCTGCGCGCGGGCGATACCGTGGCCCGCCTGGGCGGGGACGAATTCGCCATCATCCAGACCCATGTCCGCCAGGCCGCCGACGCCGCCGACCTGGCCGCGCGGATCGTCCAGGACCTCGCCGAGCCGTTCGAGATCGACGGCCGCCAGGTCGCTATCGGGGCCAGCGTCGGCATCGCCCTTGCTCCTGCAGACGCGAATGATCCGGACGAACTGCTGCGGGCCGCCGACACCGCCCTCTACCGCGCCAAGGCCGAGGGCAAGGGCGCTTTCCGGCTTTTCGAGCCCGGCATGGACGATCACCTGAAGCAGCGCCAGAGGCTCAAGCTGGCCTTGCACGGCGCCCTTAAGCGTGACGAGTTCTCGATCCGCTACCAGCCGCTGGTCGATCTCGGCACGGGCCGCATTCGAGCCTTCGAGGCGCTGCTGCGCTGGCGTCATCCTGAGCTTGGGTCCGTTTCGCCGACCCAGTTCATTCCCCTCGCCGAGGAAACCGGCCTGATCATTGGGATCGGCGCCTGGATCCTGCGGGAGTCGTGCCGCGCGGCCTCCACGTGGCCGGGGAACGCCTGCCTGTCGGTGAACATCTCGCCGGCCCAGTTCAGAAGCGCGGGCCTGATCAACACGGTCCGCGCCGCCCTGGCCGAAAGCCGCCTGCCTGCCGAGCGTCTCCAACTCGAGATCACCGAGTCGGTGCTGTTGCGGGAAAGCAGGGGGAACCTGAAGCTCCTGCGCGAACTTCGCGGTCTCGGCGTGAAGATCGCGCTCGACGACTTCGGGACAGGCTACTCCTCGCTGAGCTACCTGAACCAGTTTCCCTTCGACAAGATCAAGCTCGACCGGAGTTTCGTCCAGAAGCTGCCGGGAGGCCGCGAGGCGCTGGCGATCGTCACCGCCGTTTCGGCCATGGCTCAGGGGCTCGGCATCTCCGCCACCGCAGAGGGGGTCGAAACCCCCGAGCAGGCGGCCCTGTTGCGCGAGAAGGGCTACAGCGAGGGGCAGGGCTTCCTGTTCAGCGAACCCGTCTCCGAGGGCGAGGCCCGCCGAATGATCGACACGGTCCTGACCGTCTGTCCGACCAGTTCGTGACCTCTCTGTCCGGCCTCAGGTCACCCGTCGCTTGGCGAGCTTCCGGGCCAGAGTGCGGCGATGCATGCCCAGGCGCCGCGCCGCTTCCGAGATGTTGAATCCGCTTTCGGCCAGGGTCTCGTGGATGTGCTCCCACTCCAGGGTCTTGATCGAAGTCGGCCGGGTGCCCAGCGGCGTCTCGGCGTCGCCATCGGTCCGCTTGAACGCCGCCTCGATGTCGTCGGTACTGGCTGGCTTGGCCAGGTAGTGCCGCGCGCCCAGCTTGATGGCCTCCACCGCGGTGGCGATGCTGGCGAAACCGGTCAGGACGACGATCATCATGTCGGGATCGAAGGCGTGCAGGGTCTGGACGCAGACCAGACCGGACGCGCCGTTGAGCTTCAGATCGACGACCGCAAAGCCCGGCCTGTGCTCCTTAAGCAGCGTTTCCAGCTCGTCATGGCTGGCGGCGGCGACCACCTGGTAGCCGCGCCTCTCGAACGAACGGCGAAGGGTTCGGGCGAAGGACTCGTCATCCTCGACGATGACGAGCGTCCGCGGTTCATCGGCCATGCGGCCCTCCTTCGTCCAGCGGCGCCAGCGCGGCGAGCGGCAGGGCCAGGCGCACCTCGGCGCCGCCGCCCGGCCGGGCCCTGGCGCTTACCGAACCTCCCAAGGTCCGCAGCACGTTGACCAGCAGGAAAAGCCCGAGACCCGCGCCGGGTTTGCCCTTGGTGGACTGATAGGGTTGTCCCAGGCGCTCCAGGATCTCCGAAGGGAAGCCTCGGCCGTCGTCGCCGACGGTGATGACCAGTTC
>JAEXKM010000419.1 GCA_023445705.1 Pseudomonadota bacterium | reverse complement strand
GGCCACGCCATGCCCGCGGCTCCTGCGGCCGCGCCTGCGGACCCGCACGCTGGCCATGCGATGCCGGCCGAGCCCCCAGCAGCGGCAGATCCTCACGCCGGCCACGCCACGGAGCCGGCGGCGGGCGGGCAGACCGGCGCGGACTTGCCGGTCGGCAATGCGCCGCCCCCCGAGGTGATCCGGGACAGCGTGGCCGACCGGGTGTTCGGCCGAGACGCGATGGCTCGAGCGCGGTCGATCCTGGAGAACGAGCACGGCGCCGCCCGTGTCTCCAAGCTTCAGGCCGACCTGCTCGAGTGGGCGCCGGATGGCGATCGCTACGGCTGGGAAGTTGAAGGCTGGTATGGCGGCGATATCAACCGCTTCGCCTTCAAGAGCGAGGGCGAGGGACAGTCCGGCGAAGGAGTGGAATCAGCCGAGATCCAGCTGCTCTATTCGCGCGCGGTCGCCCGCTACACGGATGTCCAAGCTGGCGTTCGTTATGACCTCGAGCCGCGCGGGCGGGCCTACGCCACCGTCGGTGTCGATGCCATGTTCCCGTATTGGTTCGAGGCTGAGGGCGCCCTGTTCCTGTCCGACAGGGGCGACCTGCTCGCCCGGGCGGAAGGTAGCTACGACCTTCGTCTGACGCAGCGCCTGATCCTGCAGCCGCGCGCGGAGCTGGAATTCGCCGCGCAGGACATCCCGGAGAGCCAGATCGGATCGGGGCTCTCAAGCGCCGAGCTTGGCCTTCGGCTCCGATACGAAATCCGCCGAGAGTTCGCGCCCTACGTGGGCGTCTCATACGAGCGGTCGATCGGCGACACGGCCGATTTTGTTCGTGCCCACGGAGAGAAGGCGGAATCCACGCGCTTCGTAGTTGGCCTGAGGGCGTGGTTCTAAGGGCGCGTCAGGTTTCGGAGGTTATCGCGCAACCAGAGAGAGGCAGGTTACGATGGATGAGTCTCACCGCCATGGCGCCCACATGAGCCAGAAAACAATGAGGCATCACTATGTGATGCTCGCCGTGAACCTCGGGCTGAGCCTGCTGGTCATGTACCTGGCGATGTTCGCAATGATCTTCACCTGGGGTGAGTTCATCCAGAACATCAACTTCTTCTACATGGCCCTCGTCATGTGGGCGCCGATGGCCGTCATCATGCTGCTGACGATGCGGTCCATGTACATGAACCGGAAGCTCAACCTGGGCCTCCATGCGGCCTTTGTCGCGATCTTCGTTCTGGCGTTCATCGGCATCCGCGCACAGGGTCTCGTCGGGGATCGTCAGTTTGTGCAATCGATGATCCCGCACCATTCCGGCGCGCTCTTGATGTGCAAGGAAGCCGCCTTGAAGGACGCGGAGCTTCGCGAGCTCTGCTACGGCCCGAACGGGATCATGGAATCCCAAAAGAGGGAGATTGCGCAGATGAAGGCGATCCTGACCCGGCTTCAGGACTAGACGCCCTTGACCTTCCCACCGTGGGAAGCCCCATCTGACAAGGCGAGGCGATCAAGAAGGAGATTCCGATGCTTCGCTATCAAGTCAGCGACATGAGCTGCGGCCACTGCGTCCAGGCGATCACCGAGGCCATAAAGAGCGTCGATTCCTCGGCCGAGGTGAACATCGACCTCGCCGGCAAGTCGGTCGAGGTCTCGACCTCGGCCGCGGACGGGACCGTGCGCAAGGCGATCCGGGAAGCGGGGTACACTCCGGCCGAGGCGGCGCAAGCGCCGGCGCCGGCGCGGGGCTCCTGCTGCGGCGGGCGGTGAGACAGGGAAGGCCCGTGATGATCAACCGTCGCCAGATGCTGGGTTCTGCCGCCGCCGCCATGGCGGCGTCTGCCGCGTGGGCGGCCGCGCCGCCGCCCTTAACCGTCTACAAGACGGCCTCGTGCGGCTGCTGCAAGGGCTGGATCACCACCATGACCCGGGCCGGCTATCGCGCCAAGGTGGTGACGGTGGAGGATGTGACGCCGTTCAACAGGCGCCACGGCGTGCCCTTCGAGCTTTCCTCCTGCCACCTATCGACGATCGGCGGCTATGTCGTGGTGGGGCACGTGCCTTCGGCGGATGTCGCACGCCTGCTCCGGGAACGGCCGAAGGCGCTCGGGCTCACGGTCCCCGGCATGCCGATCGGCTCGCCCGGGATGGAGACGCCGGACGGCCGCAAGGAAGCGTACAACACCCTGCTCCTGCTGCCGCGAGCTAAGACCCAAGTGTTCGCCCGGCACGGCTGAACAGGGCAAGGCGGCAACGCCGTGCCGCGGCTTTCTGTTTGTTGATGGTGGCGATTTCGCTGCCGTCGTGCATGAGCCTGCGGTCGAGCGCCGCCTTGTCGCCAGCGTTGCCGCTGACGATGCGCCCGGACTCGCCCCGAACCCCATGGCCGAGACTGGGAGATCGTCTCTGGACTGGCGCGATCACTAATGGTCATCGTGTCAGCCCGCGTCCAACGCTCATCGCGCTCTTGCCGCCGATCCACAAAGGTCGGCGGGTGAGGGCTAGAGCGCGGGGCGCCACGCCTCACATCGCCGCCGGCGGCGCGAGCGTGCCGAGCCAGGCGACCAGCGCCAGCACAGCGAGCCCCACGCCGGTCTCGATGAGGACGCTCCGCCGCAAGGCAGCGAGCGCCGCGCCTTCTCTTTCGGGAGCGCCGAGCCCGAGGCCGAGCGCCGGCGTAAGTTGGAAGCGGTTCGCCGCCGCAAGCCCGAGCATCGCGACAAATAGGACCAGCTTAAGCGATAGGAGCCGGCCGTAGGGCGTCGTCCAGAGGCCGCTGAGATGGTCGGGACCGACCAGGAACCAGCCGTTGATGACGCCGGTCGCGAGGAGCACCGCGACGAGACCCGTGCCGACCCCGGAGAAGCCGTGGAGGGCGCGGTGAAGCGCGACGGTCGCCGCGGGCGTTGGTGTCGGCGTTCGAAGCAAGAGAAGGAAGGCGACCAACGCGCCGATCCAGACCGCCGCTGCCCAGGCGTGCAGGATGTCAGAGATGAGATGGACGGACGAGCCGCCGCCTTCCGTGGCGGCTCCGTGGCCCATCCAGGCCAAGCTCCCTGTCGCCAGGGCGCCGAGCGCCGCAACGGCCATCCAGGTGGTGCGGGAGGGCTTGAGCGATAAGACCAGGATGACGGCAAGCGCCGCCGCGACGGCCCGCGCTATGGCGGCCTTGCCGAGATCCATGCCGGTGACGACGGCGGTTAGGGTCTCCGGCTTCAGCCCCTCGGTGAGAGAGCCGCTGAGAACGCTGGCTTGGCCGATCACGGCAAACAGAGCCGTCACGGCGAGCAGCGCCCCGGCGGCCGCTAGAAGCCGACGTGTCCATGGCGCCTCGGCCGCGGATCCATCTCCTCGCCCCGGCAGTGCGTAGACAAGAAAGAGCGATGATCCCATCAGGACCATCGCTCCCAGATATTGCGCCAGCCTGAGGACGATGACCGCAGGCTCAAGCACGATCAGCCAACCTTGAAGGCGACTTCGCCGGACATCTTGTGGCCATCCGCTGTCGCCGCCGTCCAGACAACCTTGTAGGTGCCGGCGCTCAGCGCCGCCGTGGGCGCGCCCGTGAGGCTCTTGCCGTCTTTGGAGACGGTGGTCTTCACAGCGACCTTCATCCCACCGTGCTCGGGCATGACCACCTCGAACTTGGAGAAGGCCGGCACCAGCTTCTCGCTGAACGTCAGGGTGATGGTCTTCGGCGCGGCGACCGTGGCGTTGGCGGCCGGGTTCGACGACACGAGTTTCGCATGGGCGGTGGCTTGCGAGGCCACGAGAAGGGTCGCCGCAGCGACCGCGACACCGAGGTGATGACGGATCATGGTGGATATCCCGACTGAAGTGTTCAGAGGGATATACGCACCCGGCACATGAACCCCTCATGATCGGGCCTGCCGCCGGCGGTGGCTTGCCGGCGGCAGGTGGGATCAGCCGCCGAGCTTCGACTGCAGTTCGGCGATCTCTTTCGTCTGCATGTCGATGGTCTTCTGCGCCATCCGCCGGATCTCAGGGTCCTTGGCGTCCTGCAGGACCCGCTTCGACATGTCGATGCTGCCCTGGTGGTGTTCGATCATCTTACGCGCCCAGGTCTGGTCCGCGTCGGCGCCGGTCGCCGCCATCATCTTCTGGCTCATGGTCGCTTCCATCTCGGCGAATGGGTTGGCTTGGCCGCCCTGCTCGTCGGCGTGCGCCTGAACCCATTTGTCGAGCTCGGCCCGGTCCTTGGCCTGCATGTCCATAGTCTTCTGGGCCATGTCGTGCATCGGCCCGTTGGGGGACTGGTTGAGCAGCGCCCGCGACATGTCGATACCGCCCTGGTGGTGAGCCATCATCTTCATCGCCCAGGTGCTTTCGACGGTGGAGCCGACCGCTGCAGCCATCTTCTGCTTCATGTCCGTCTCGATCGGCATGAAGACCGCCGCGGGCCCGCTGGCCGGGATCGTCGCATCGGCGCTCGCGGGTGAGGCCGCCGACTCTGCCGGGATCGCGGCCGGCGCCTCGGTGCTCTCGTTGTTCTTGTTGCACCCGGCGAGACCCAGGATGGCGATTGCTGCGCCCGTCATGAGCCAGGTTGATGCAAGTCCATTGTTCGTCAGCATGGGCGTTCCCTCTGTTCCCCTCGCGGCAACGCCTACAGCGCAGCCAGCGTTCCGGATTTGCAAGAGCAGGAACCAAGTACGGCGGCAGACTCTCCCGTCATGGGATAGTTATGCG
>JAEXKM010000371.1 GCA_023445705.1 Pseudomonadota bacterium | reverse complement strand
CAATAGAAAGGCCGGCGCACTCGAATTTGCGGCCGAGCATGGGCTCGCCACCGCCGTCGTTCCGACCCAGGCCGATCCGGACGCCGCTGACGAAAGCCTGCGACAAGCCCTTGAAAACGCAGGCGTCGAGCTCGTCGTTCTATCCGGCTATCTGCGCCGATTGGGGCCTAGGACGCTCGAGCGCTATCACAATCGGATCCTGAACATCCATCCAGGCCTGCTGCCGGAGTTCGGCGGCGAAGGCATGTACGGCCGCAAGGTCCACGAGGCCGTGATCGCCGCGGGCGCAAGCCAGAGCGGCGCGACTATCCATATCGTCGACGAGGTTTACGACCACGGCCCAATCCTCGAACGCCGCGCCGTCCCAGTGCTGCCAGGCGACACGCCCGAAACGCTGGAAGCCCGCGTAACCGCAATGGAACCAGGCTTTTTCGTCGAAACCCTAAGCCACATAGCCACAGGCGCTCTCCGCCTGCCCAATCCCAATATTTCCGATAATATTCCTTAGGCGATAATTGTAACGCGCCGCTTTGCTTGGCGCTTGTTTCCGCAACCACTGTTCTTGTGACCATTGATTTCAAGGCCGCCAAGTTGGGCCATATGCTTGCGCGTTGCGGCGTGTAGAGAATTCTTAGCGGCGGCGAGAGTCGTCGGCTGCTTCAACGAAGACCTGCTTTCGAACGATAGCGCCAACCAGTCAGGATGACGGATACATGCCAAGGCGTGCCACCCCTTCGAAAGCGACCCGCTCTCAGATTTGGCCGACGCCAGTGGGCGCCGCATCTTGAAGCGGCGCAGTGCGATCCTCGCGGGCGCAGCGGCGCTCAGCCTGCTCGCCGGGTGCGGAGCCCGGACCAGCGCTCACAAAGGCGGCGCGGATAACCGTCCTGCGACCGTAGGGTATGTGGTCGTCCAGCCCACGAGCGTTGATCTGACCAACGAGCTGACCGGTCGCGTCGTCGCCTACCAGAGCTCAGAGGTTCGGCCGCAGGTGGCCGGCGTCATCCAGAAGCGCCTGTTCACCGAAGGCTCCCTCGTCACCCGTGGTCAGCCGCTCTACCAGATCGATCCTAGCCTCTATAGCGCCGCGGTCAGCCAGGCCGAGGCCAACGTCCAGAGCGCCGAGGCCAATCTGTCGGCGGCGTCCGCCCTGGCGGCGCGATACAAGCCCCTGGCGGCGATCGAGGCGGTCAGCCAACAGGACTATGTGAACGCTGCGGCGCAAGCGGCTCAGGCCAAGGCGTCCGTCGCCCAGGCCCATGCAGCCCTGGAAACCGCCCGGATCAATCTGCGGTTCACGACGGTCCCTGCCCCGATCAGCGGGCGCATCGGCCGCTCGCTGTCCACGGTTGGCGCGCTGGTCACCACCAATCAGGCCGATCCTCTGACCACCATCCAGCAGCTCGACCCGATGTTCGTCGACATCCAGCAGTCCAGCGGCGCGCTCCTTTCCCTGCGTCGGGCGTTGGCCGCTGGCGGCCTCGCGCCGGGCAGCGCCGCCGTGACGTTGACCCTCGAGGATGGCAGCACCTACGACCAGACCGGATCCGTCGAGTTTTCCGAGGTCGTCGTCGACGAATCCACCGGCAACGTCACGCTTCGGGCCCGCATAGCCAACCCCAAGGGCGTCCTGCTTCCAGGGATGTTCGTTCGCGCCAGCTTCACCCAAGCGGTCGCGACCAACGCCTTCCTCGTGCCGCAGACCGCAGTCTCGCGGGATCCCAAAGGTACGGCGACGGTCTACGTCGTCGGCGCCGGCGACAAGGCTGAGCAACGCAGCATCACCGCCGAACGGACCGACGGCGCCAATTGGGTCGTCAGCAAGGGCCTCAAGCCCGGTGATAAGGTGATCACCCAAGGGCTCGCCAACGTACAGCCCGGCAAGGCGTTGAAAGCGGTTCCAGCCGATACTCCACAACGTATCGAGGCCCCGGCCGGCAAGCCCGCCGGACAATCCAAGGGTCACGCCGCAGGGGGCGCCTGACCATGCTCTCGCGCATTTTCGTCGATCGGCCGATCTTCGCCTGGGTCATCGCCATCATCATCATGCTGGCCGGCGCAGGCTCGATCCTGTTCCTGCCGGTCGCCCAGTATCCCGACGTCGCCCCGCCCCAGGTTTCGGTGCGCGCGACCTATCCCGGCGCGTCAGCCGAAACGATCCAGAACAGCGTAACCCAGGTGCTCGAGCAGTCCCTCACAGGGATCGATGGCCTGCTCTATTTCAGCTCCTCGTCCACCTCGCGCGGCCAAGTGACGATCACGGTCACCTTCGACAAGGGCGTCGATCCCGACATCGCCCAGGTGCAGGTGCAAAACCAGGTGCAGCAGGCGGTCTCCCGCCTCCCCTCCCAAGTGCAGCAGCAAGGGGTGGTGGTTCGCAAGTCGAACCCGGACAACCTGCTGATCGTCGGCGTCTACGACGAGACGGACCGGATGACCAACCGCGACGTCTCCGACTACATGGTGTCCAACCTTCAGGACCCGATCTCGCGGGTGCAGGGCGTCGGCGACACCAATGTCTTCGGCTCCCAGTACGCCATGCGCATCTGGCTGAATCCTGATCGGCTCGCGAGTTATCAGCTGACGCCGGGCGACGTCGTGACCGCCATTCAGAACCAGAACACCGAAGTCGCGGCCGGCGAGATCGGCGGCCAGCCGCAGCCTGACTCTCAAATGCTCAACGCGACGGTGACCGCGCAGTCCCGACTGCAGACGCCAGAACAGTTCGCCAAGATCGTTCTGAAAAGCCAGGCGAGCGGCGCTGCTGTCGTGCTGTCCGACGTCGCGCGGGTCGAGCTCGGATCGGAGAACTACAACGCGCGCAGCCGGGTGAACCAGCATCCTGGCGCGGGCATCGCGATCCTGCTGGCGCCAGGCGCCGACGCCCTCAAGACCGCCGACCTGGTCAAGGCCAAGGTCGAGGCGCTGTCGAAAGAATTCCCGCCGGGCCTGAAGTTCGCCTACGCCAACGACACAACCGATTTCATCAAGCTATCGATCAGCGAGGTCGTGAAGACCCTGGCCGAGGCGATCGTCCTCGTTGTCATCGTGATGTTCGTGTTCCTGCAAAGCTGGCGCGCGACCCTGGTGCCGGCCATCGCCGTGCCGGTCGTCCTACTGGGCACGTTCGGCGTGCTCTACGTGGCCGGCTTCTCCATCAACACCATGACGCTGTTCGGCCTGGTGCTCGCCATCGGCCTGCTGGTCGACGATGCGATCGTCGTCGTGGAGAACGTCGAGCGGTTAATGGAGGAAGATCCCGAGCTCGGCCCGCGCGAGGCCACCATCCGCTCGATGGACGAGATCACCATGGCCCTGGTCGCCATCGCCCTTGTGCTGTCGGCCGTCTTCCTGCCGATGGCCTTCTTCGGCGGATCGACCGGGGTGATCTACAGGCAGTTCTCACTGACCATCATCTCCGCCATGACGTTGTCTATCTTCGTCGCCTTGACGCTCAGCCCGGCCATCACCGCCAACCTGCTGAAGCGCAAGCGCGAGGCGCACGAGATCCATGACAGCTGGTTCGGCCGACGCTTTCCCGCCGCGGCGAGCCTGATCCATCAGGGCTCAAGCACCTTCAACACGAACTTCGATCGCATGGCCGAGGCCTATCGGCGCTCGGTGCGCGCTATCCTGGAGCGCCGCGTCCTGGCCTTTGGGGTCTATGGCGTGATCGTAGTTCTGCTCGCCGCGCTGTTCATCCGGCTTCCGACCGGATTCCTCCCGACCGAGGACCAGGGCGCTGCGAGCGTCCAGTTCCAGTTGCCGGCGGGGGCTACCCAGGCGCGGACCCTCGAGGTCCAACGCCAGATCGAGAGCTATTTCCGCGAGCATGAAGACGCCAATGTCCGCACCATGTTCACGGTCAGCGGCGGGGGCGGCGGGGCCAGCGGCCAGAACACTGGTCAGGGCTTCCTCAACTTCGTCGACTGGTCCGAACGCACCGGCAAGGAAAACACCGCCGACGCCATCGTCGCCCGCGCCTCGGCCGCCTTCCAGAACTTCCGCGACGCCCGGGTATTTGCACTGATCCCGCCGGCTATCCGCGGTCTCGGTCAATCCGATGGCTTCACCATGCAGTTGCAGAACGCCAGCGGCATGTCACAGGCCGACTTCAACGCCGCCCGCGACAAGCTGCTGGAGGCCGCTCGAAGCGACCCTGCCCTCGCCTCGGTCCGCCTGACCGAGCTGCCGGATATCGCCACGCTCAAAATCGATATGGACGCGCGCAAGCTGGCCGCCCTCGGCCTCAGCCAGGCCGACGTCAACACCACCCTCTCGACGGCTTGGGGCGGACGCTACGTGAACGACTTCGTCGACCGCGGCCGGGTGAA
>JAEXKM010000349.1 GCA_023445705.1 Pseudomonadota bacterium | reverse complement strand
CCGGCGAAGTCCTGCGCCTGCTCGACCTTGCGCATCCCCTTGCCGCCGCCGCCGGCCACCGCCTTGATCAGCACCGGATAGCCGATCTTGTCGGCCTCGCCCTTCAGGCGCTCGGGCGACTGGTCCTCGCCCAGATAACCCGGCGTGACCGGCACATCGGCAGCGGCCATCAGCGCCTTTGCGGCGTCCTTGAACCCCATGGCCCGGATGGCGGCGGGGGGAGGCCCGATCCAGGTGAGGCCGGCGGCGACCACCGCCTCGGCGAAGTCGGCGTTCTCTGAGAGGAAGCCGTAGCCGGGATGGATGGCGTCGGCTCCGGCGGCCAGGGCCGCGTCGATGATCTTCTCCCCGTCGAGATAGCTTTCCCGAGCCGACGCCGGGCCGATCAGCACCGCTTCGTCCGCCATCGCCACGTGGGGCGCGGCGGCGTCCGCCTCCGAATAGACTGCGACGGTGGCGATGCCCATGGCCTGGGCGGTGCGGAAGACCCGGCAGGCGATCTCGCCACGGTTAGCGACCAGAATGCTCTTGATCATGGTCACATCCGGAAGACGCCGAACCGGGTCTCCGGGATCGGCGCGTTAAGGGCGGCGGAAATCGAAAGGCCGAGGACGTCGCGCGTCTGGACCGGATCGATGATTCCATCGTCCCAGAGGCGCCCCGTCGCGAAGTAGGGCGAGCCCTCCTCCTCGTACATGGCGCGGATCGGGGCCTTGAAGGCTTCCTCTTCGGCCGGCGTCCATTTGCCGGCGTCGCGATGGACCGTGGCCAGGACGCTGGCGGCCTGCTCGCCGCCCATGACGGAAATGCGGCTGTTGGGCCAGGTCCAGAGGAAGCGCGGAGAGTAGGCGCGACCGCACATGCCGTAGTTGCCGGCGCCGAAGGAGCCGCCGATGAGGACGGTGAACTTCGGGACCTCGGCGCTGGCCACCGCGGTCACCAGCTTGGCGCCGTCCTTGGCGATGCCGCCGGCCTCGTACTTTCCGCCGACCATGAAGCCCGAAATGTTCTGCAGGAAGACCAGGGGGATCTTCCGCTTGCAGGCCAGTTCGATGAAGTGGGCGCCCTTGAGGGCGCTCTCGGAGAACAGCACGCCGTTGTTGGCGAGGATGGCCACCGGATGGCCCCAGATGCGGGCGAAGCCACAGACCAGGGTCGTGCCGTAGAGGGCCTTGAACTCATCGAAGTCCGAACCGTCGACGATCCGCGCGATCACCTCGCGAACGTCGTAGGGCGCGCGGACGTCGGTCGGGACGATGCCGTAGAGCTCTTCCGGATCAAAGGCGGGCGGACGCGGGGCGCGCAGATCCTGGTCCACCGCCTTGGTCGAGTTCAGGTTGGCGACGATCGAGCGGACGATGGTCAGCGCATGCTCATCGTCCTCGGCGACGTAGTCCACCACGCCCGAACGCCGGCCGTGCGTATCTGCCCCGCCCAGTTCCTCGGCCGAGATCACCTCGCCGGTGGCGGCCTTCACCAGCGGGGGACCGCCGAGGAAGATGGTGCCCTGGCCGCGGACGATCACGGTCTCGTCGGACATAGCCGGCACATAGGCGCCGCCGGCCGTGCACGAGCCCATGACGCAGGCGATCTGCGGGATGCCCTCCGCGCTCATCCGCGCCTGGTTATAGAAGATGCGGCCGAAGTGGTCGCGATCGGGGAAGACCTCGGCCTGGTGCGGCAGGTTCGCCCCTCCTGAGTCCACCAGATAGACGCACGGCAGCCGGTTCTGCATCGCCACTTCCTGGGCGCGCAGGTGCTTCTTCACGGTAATCGGGAAATAGGCCCCGCCCTTCACCGTGGCGTCGTTGGCGACGATCATGACCTCGCGCCCGCAGACGCGGCCAATGCCGGTGATGATGCCCGCGCCCGGAGCCTCGTCGCCATAGAGGCCGTGGGCCGCGAGCGGCGCGACCTCCAGGAACGGCGAGCCGGGATCGAGTAGGCGTTCGACCCGCTGGCGCGGCAGCAGCTTGCCTCGCGAAGCGTGCCGCTGGCGGGAGGCTTCCGGCCCACCGAGGGCGGCCTGGGCCATGCGCCCGGCCAGTTCCTCGGCGAGGGCGCGATTGTGCGCGGCGTTGGCCTTGAAGGCCTCGCTGGTCTTGTCGATCGAGGTCGTCAGCCTGGTCATGCGCCCAAGAGCTCCCGGCCAATCAGGAAACGGCGGATCTCGTTGGTGCCCGCGCCGATGTCGTAGAGCTTGGCGTCGCGGACAAGCCGCTCGACCGGGAACTCCTTGGTGTAGCCGGCGCCGCCCAGAGCCTGAACCGCCTCCAGGCTGATGCGGACGGCGTTCTCGGAAGCCAGCAGGATCGCGCCGGCTGCGTCGAAGCGGGTGGTGAGGCCGGCGTCGCAGGCCTTGGCGACCGCATAGACGTAGGCCCGCGCCGAGTTCAGGGCCACGTACATGTCGGCCACCTTGCCCTGCATGAGCTGGAAGGAGCCGATCGGCTTGCCGAACTGCTTGCGCTCCCGGACGTAGGGCAGGACTACGTCCAGGCAGGCCTGCATGATCCCCAGAGGCCCGGCCGCCAGCACGGCGCGCTCATAATCGAGGCCGCTCATCAAAACGCCGGCGCCGCCGTTCAGCGGCCCCATCACGTTCTCTTCCGGCACCTCGCAGTCTTCGAAGACCAGCTCGGCGGTGTCGGACCCGCGCATGCCCATCTTGTCCAGCTTCGGCGAGACGGAGAAGCCCTTCATCCCCTTCTCGATCAGGAAGGCGGTGATGCCCCGGCTGGCCTCGTCCGGCGAGGTTTTGGCGTAGACCACCAGGGTGTCGGCATGGGGCGCGTTGGTGATCCAGAATTTCGTGCCGTTCAGGACGTAGCGGTCACCACGGTGGTCGGCGCGGAGCTTCATCGAAACGACGTCCGAACCGGCGCCGGTCTCGCTCATGGCCAGGGACCCGACATGCTCGCCGCTGATCAGCTTGGGCAGGTAACGACGCTTCTGTTCCTCGCTCCCCCAGCGCCGGATCTGGTTCACGCAGAGGTTGGAGTGAGCGCCGTAGGAGAGCCCGACAGAGGCCGAAGCCCGGCTGATCTCCTCCATGGCCACTACGTGTTCGAGATAGCCGAGTCCCAGCCCGCCATACTCTTCCTCGACCGTGATCCCGTGCAGGCCGAGCTGGCCCATCTGCGGCCAGAGCTCTCGCGGGAAGGTGTTGGTGGCGTCCACCTGGGCGGCGATCGGCGCGATGCGGTCGGCGGCGAAGCGGGCGGTGGTCTCACGGATGGCGTCGGCGGTTTCGCCTAGGCCGAACTGGAAGCTAGGACCGATCATGGCGCGGACTTCTGTGATGAAAGCGGCAGGTTCGCAAACCTAGGCCCCGAAGCATAATCCACAAAATTGAACGATGATGATGCACATGATAGATCATATCTATCATGGACCGGTATCTGCTCCGCTACTTCCTCGCTATCGTGGAGACCGGCAACTTCAGCCGCGCCGCCGCGCGCGAGAACGTGGCGCAGCCGACCCTATCGGCCGGGATCGCCAAGCTGGAAGGCGAGCTGAAAGCCAGGCTGTTCGACCGGACCAACCGCCGGGTTCACCTGACCGAAGCCGGCAGCCGCCTGCTGGTCCACGCGCGCCGGATCGAGCACGAATACAACCTCGCCCAGGCCGCCGTTTCCGGAGCGCCGCAGAACCGACTGCTGCGGGTGGCCGCCCTGTCGACCATTCCGGCCGCCCTGATCGAGGACATCCTCTCGCGCTGTGCGACAGCGGGCGAGCGGATCGAACTGCTGGATGGCGCCGAGAGAGAGGTCGCCAGCCTGCTGGATCGCGGCCGCGCGGACCTCGCCCTGACCATAGTCGGTCCGTCTACGGATCGATTTCGAAGCGAAAAGCTGTTCGAGGAGGGCTACGGCCTGGCGCTTCCCTCCGCGCATCGACTGGCCGGCGCCGCTTCGGTCCCTGGAGAGGCCCTGGCCGACGAGGTCATGATGGTTCGCCGCCACTGCGAAATCCTGGCCCAGACCAGCCGGTACTTCACAGGTCGCAACGTCCGCCCGTTCTTCAGCTATCGCGGAAACAGCGATGAAAAGATGATCGGTCTGGTACGCGCCGGCCTGGGGATCACCGTGATGCCCGACAGCTATCAGGCCGATGGCGTGGCCCGCGTGGCGCTGGACGGCTTCACGCCGCGGCGAACGATCGGGCTGGTCTATGGCGCAGAGGAAACGCGCGGCGGCGCCTTCGCGCAAGCGGCGCGCGAAGCTTGCAACCCTATAGGGTAGGGACCTGATTCCATTTCAGGTCGCATCGTGATCGGCTCTCCAAAAGGTTGTCGAGAGGGCTGATCATGAAAGCCAAGCGCCGCGCCACCACCTGGATCCTGACCCGAGATGCGCAGGGCCTGCGGGCCTTATCGCTCAAGGCGCTGTTGCTAGCCGGATGCGCGCTCGCCTCTCCTGCGCTCGCACAGGACTATACTGGCGGCCAGATCCTCAACTTCAACGGCACACGCGACGGAACGATCAGGGTCACCACAACGACCGGCGCCGCCGGGGTGGTCGACAGCGCGGCCGGCCTCACGACGGTCCTTCAGGGCGATGTCGGAATAGCCACGAGCGGCGGAAGCTACGCGCACGGCGTGTACACGACCGCGGCGAGCCAGATCAGCCTGATCGGAAAGGTCCTGATCACCACCAACTCCGTGGCCGGCTCAGGCGTCCGGGTCGGCGGAAACGGCGGGGTGACGCTCGGCGCCGGGACTTCCGGCTCACCGATCACGATCAATCTCGTCAACACCGGCGGGACCAGCGACCCGCCCGAAGAAGCCGCCGCCCTTTATTCAAGCGCCGGCACAATCACGGTCAACGGGAACCTGCTCGCCCAGGTCGACCAGATTCGCAGCTACGGCCTCTGGAACATCTCGACCGCCGCCAACGGCCTGACCGTCAACGGCGACGTGCATGTCATCACCACCAACCGCGAGAGCTTCGGCATCCGGCAGGACCAAGGTCAGACGCGGATCACGGGCGACACGGACCTGGACGTCGGGACCGGGATCGGCAGTCCGGGGATCCGCGCGGCCTTTGGCACGCTGACCTTCGACGGCGACCTCGACATCTCCACGAAGGGCGGCGTTCGGTGCCAACTGATGGCGGGCGCCAATTGCCTGGGCGGGCGCGCCGACTCCAGTTCCGGCATCTGGAACACATCTTATTCCGGCGCAAGCGGCTTCGGAAACGACACCGGCGCCACGATTTCGGTCGGCGGATCGACAATCATCAATACGACCGGCAACGGCTCGAGCGGGATCTACAGCGACTCCGTCAGCGGCAGCCTGACCCTGACCGGACCGGCTTCCATCACGACGAGCGGGACCACCGCGACCGTCAGCTACTTCACCACCCGGGGCGCTGGTTCATCGACCAGCATGGGCGCCTGGGGCGTCAATTCGGGCGGGGGGACGACCACTTTCAACAACACACTGCACATCGTCACCACCGGCAGTAGCTCCGGCGGCATCCGGATGCATGGGGGTCAGGTTGACCTCAACGGCGCCACAGATATCACCACCAGCAGCACGAACGCCCACGGCGTCTATCTCACCACCCTCGCCAACACCAATCGAACCCCTACGCTGAACGCGCAGAAGCTCGACATCGATGTCGCAAGCAGTTCACACGGCGCCTTCGTCGAGGGCGGGACCGCGAACTTCAAGGGCGTCACCGACATCACCGCGGCTGGGACCGGGGACGGGCTTCGCGTCGCGGCGACAACTCGAGGTCCGGGTCAGGCGACATTCACCGGAACCTCGACGATCGCGGCGAACTCGGGCGCGGGCGTCCGAGCGCTGAACAATGGCGCGTCCCTAGGCGCTGCGACCTTCAACGCAGCCTCAACCATCAGTTCGACCTCCGGCGTCGGCGTGCTGGTCGCCGGCGGACAGGTCAACTTCACGGCGACGCCGACGATCTCGTCCGGCGCCACGGACGCCGTGCAGGTATCGTCCGGAAGGCTCACGACCACGGCC
>JAEXKM010000343.1 GCA_023445705.1 Pseudomonadota bacterium | reverse complement strand
GCCTCGATGCGCTCCTAGCGCAGCAGGCCGCCGGCGCCGCGTCACGGCCGGCGCGTGTGCGGGCGCCCAGGTCGCGATCTCCGAAGGCGCCGCGCGCATGAAGCTGGCGCCAGGGACCCCGTTGGCCGCCAGCCTGACCTTTGACGAGGACCAGCTCTCTCTGCCCGTCGGCCGTTTGGCCATGGCCGGTGGCCTGGCGCAGCTAGAATGGTCGCCGGAGCTGATCGCCGCGCCGCTTCCTGTCGCGGCCCTGCTCTATCCGCCGGAACCTGGCCTACATCCCGCGCGCGGCCGGGAGTTTGAAGGTCTGCACGGCTTCCTGTCCGACAGCCTGCCCGAAGGCTGGGGCTTCCTGGTCATGCGGCGACGCTTGAGCAAGCTCGGCGTCGCCATCGAGACGCTGAGCGCCCTGGATCAACTGGCCCTGGTCGGCGACCACGGCCGCGGCGCCCTCACCTACCGTCCGGCGACCGCGCCGCCGCCGGAGGTCGACAGCCTCGATCTCGACGCCCTGGCCGCCGAGTCGACGGCGATCCTGGCCGGCCACGAGGGCGCGCTGGCCGACACCTTGGCCACCCTTGCGGGCGGCTCGGGCGGCGCCCGGCCCAAGGTTCACGTCGGGTTCGACGCCGAAGGGCGGGTCTCGGTCTCTGAAGGCGAGACCGCCGCCGGCCACGAGGCCTGGATCGTCAAGTTCGCCGCGACCAACGACCCGCCCGACATCGGTCCCATCGAAGCGGCCTATGCGGCCATGGCCGGGGCCGCCGGCCTGACCATGGCCCCCTATCGCCTGCTGCCGTCAAAGACGGGGGCGGGCTATTTCGCCACCCGCCGGTTCGACCGCCCAGAGCCTGGTCGGCGCCTGCACATGGTCTCGTTGAGCGGCGCGGTCGAGGCGCCCTGGCGCACGCCCGCAAGCTACGATCTCTTCCTGCGCGCGACACTGGCCATCACGCGCCACGCTAACGACCTGCACGCCGCCTTCCGGCGCATGGTCTTCAATGTGCTGGCCAGCAATCGCGACGATCACACGCGCCAGCACAGCTACCTGATGGACGAGGCCGGTGTGTGGCGGCTCGCCCCAGCCTACGACCTGACCTATTCGGTCGGGCCGGGCGGCGAGCACTATCTCGACGTCGAGGGCGAGGGCAAAAGCCCGACCCGCGAGCAGGTCCGCAACCTCGGAGGTCGCCATGGCCTGCCTGATCGGCTGATCGACACCATCATCGACGAGGTTCGCGCCGCCGTGGCCGACTGGGTGCGCTTCGCCGACGAAGCTGGCGTCACCAGGGCGTCACGCGCGGAGATCGCCGCCGCCCACCAGGACGTGGCCGAACGCTTCTAAGCCTGAGCCTTAAGCGATCTGACGATGTAGCGGCCCTCCCCGCCAGGTCGAACGTGCAGTCACTAGAGGCGGAAATCTACGCTGACATTATGGAAAGTTCGACCGAGGCTCGCGCTCAGTTTGCGGAGGAGATGGATGGCGACCTACCAAGTGATCACGCTCAAGCTGACGATCGTGGACCCCGTTCCGGGGGTCACCTACAGTCTGCAGGACGGTAAGAACACGCCCGTCGGCGCGCTCGTCTCGACGGAAGCTC
Source organism: Pseudomonadota bacterium (assembly GCA_023445705.1). Lineage (GTDB taxonomy): Bacteria > Pseudomonadota > Alphaproteobacteria > Caulobacterales > Caulobacteraceae > Phenylobacterium. The sequence continues at coordinate 1,074 of JAEXKM010000343.1, read as the reverse complement.
CGCTCTCGTTCGACGTGCCAGTGCGGGTCGCGCCCGGCCCCCGGTTTATGGGGGAGTTCGTACGCCGCGAGGGGCCCGAACGCCGATTTATCTACATTGCGGTCGGCGCTCAGGCGGGCGACGCTGCGTCGCCTTGGAGCCGGCGCGTTAAGGTCGACTTCCACAACCTACCCGCGGACCTGCTGGAGAAGGCCCTGGCCGGAAATGTTTTGGAAGCCCGTCTGCCCGGCCGCGACAAGGACGACGGTCCCTCTTGCGCGACCTTGAAGGCGCTCAACGGATGGCGCGTTCTTGGCCTTGCAGGCTCGACCTGAGAACTACCCGCGTCCGACTTTGGGGCGGGACTTACGTCGTTCGCTCAAGATCGGGACATCTGCACATAGTCCCATTCGCCCGTCCGCTTTGGGGCACAACGCCGGGCCACGGATCGACTGGGAGCGTTCGATAAAGAGGCTGCTTCTAGGTTAGCGCGGCTAGCCGTCCGCTATCAGGCTTCGGGTCGATTTCCGCAGCCGCCCCTTGGCGGAGGTCTCGCGTAACTGCTGCGCTGAGCCGAGCACTGGATCGTCTCTCAACCCGAGCTCTCTGTTGATGGACGGTCGTGCTTTCGGCGCCGGGCGCGAGAGACTTGTTCCCACTGCGCGCGGGCGGCCAGAACCTTCTGCGTGAAATTCGGCCCGTAGAGCCGGTAGCAGGAGAACACCACCTGGAGGTCCGGCGGCAGGGTGCTGGCAAGGCCCTCCATGCCCGGCGCAACATCCGTGCGATGAATGAGCCGTCCATCATCGGAAGTGCAGCGCAGCGGAGGCTCATTGACCTTGGCAAGGTGGGGGCAGGCGTTTCGCGCACGAATACTGCAGGCGCGGTGCATAGGCGGCACATTGAGGCCGTACTGCTGCGAGCCGTCCTGAAGAGTGACCATCCCGCCTGAAGCCGCAGGGAAGATGTATCGGTCGAGGCGCTCAGTGGGTGCGCCACACACGTGGCAAAGCAGGTCCACCATGCCCCTTCGCTGGCGGGTGACGTGGATCGCAGCGAAGAGCGGCTCGCCTACGCCGCGCGCCTGCTTCTGAT